>NZ_CAURTV010000037.1:0-30048 GCF_963527515.1 uncultured Cellulomonas sp.
GGACGCGCGCGTCGGCGTGGCCGGGACGGCGGACGCGCGCGTGGGCGTGGCGCAGGCGGACGTGGTCGCTCGGGCCACCTGGAGCGCGTTGGTCGAGCCCGGGGACGCCGTGGCGGGCGTCCTGGTGGACCTGCTCGGTGCGGGGCCGGCTCTTGGCTGGGTGCGCTCCGCGGTCCGGGACGGTCCGGACCTGGAGCAGGTCGAGCGGCTGCACGGCCCCCTTGTCGATGCCGACCGGCGACGGCTCGGCCGGTCCGTGGAGCGCTGGGCCGCCCGGCTGCCCGACTGCGACCCGGGTCGTGACCTGGAACGCCTCGACCGGATCGGCGGAACGCTCCTCGTGCCGGGCGATCAGCGGTGGCCGACCGCGCTCGACGACCTCGGCGCCGAGGCGCCGTTCTGCCTGTGGGTCCGCGGCGCCGCCGACCTGGGTGCTGCCCTGGAGCGCTCGGCTGCGGTCGTCGGGTCGCGCGCGGCCACCTCGTACGGCGAGCGGGTGGCGTTCGATCTGGCCGACGGGCTGAGCAGCGCGGGCGTGCGTGTGGTGTCCGGTGGCGCGTACGGCATCGACGCGGCCGCGCACAGGGGAGCGGTCGCCCGGGACGGCCGCACCGTCGTGGTTCTCGCGGGCGGTGTCGACCGGGCCTACCCCGCAGGGAACGCGCGTCTGCTCGAGGCGGTGGTCGGTGCCGGGGGCGCGCTGGTCTCCGAGGTGCCGACCGGCAGCCTGCCGACCAAGAGCCGCTTCCTGCAGCGCAACCGCCTGATCGCGGCGGCGGGCCGGGCGACCGTCGTGGTGGAGGCTGCCTGGCGATCGGGCGCCATGAGCACGGCGCACCACGCCGCGCGCCTGCTGAGGCCCGTCGGTGCGGTGCCGGGTCCGGTGACGTCGATGGCCTCGGCGGGGTGCCACCGGCTCCTGCGCGAGGGTGTGGCGGTGTGCGTGACCGACGCCGCGGAGGTGCGGGAGCTGGCCGGGCTGATCGGCGTGGAGCTGACGGCGGGCGTCGACGCCGACCGGTCGGCCGACCTCCGTTCCGCCCGTCCTCAGGACGGACTGGACCCGGTGGTCCGGCGCGTCCTCGATGCGCTGCCCCGTCGCGTGCCCGCCGCCCTTGACCGGGTGGCGAGCATGGCGGGCGTGTCCGTCACGGAAGCCAGAGGCGCGTTGGGGCTGCTCGAGCTGGACGGATGGGCCGAACAGCGCGGGGCCGGCTGGGTCGGCGCCCGGATCGGGACATCATGACCTCGACGTCGTGTCCAGAAGGCGCGCCGACAACGGGGTCATCTCATAGGGGGTGAGAGGTTTCGCGGGTGAAAAAAACGCCCAACTGGACCATTGTTCATCGAGGAATCGGACATTCGGTCGAGATTCGCCCAGCATTAGCCCAGGCAGGTGAAAGTGCTGCTTGTTCCTCAGCGTGTTTCAGGTCACGGTACTCACATGGACGTGGTCGAGATCACCGCAGAGGCGCCGCATCGTGCGCGCCTCCTTGCGGACTTCTCGGCGCACCTGAGCGCGCAGCGTGGATTGTCGGAGCACACCAACCGGGCATATCTGGGTGATGTGGACCAGCTCCTCGGATACGCCTCACGGCACGGCCACACCACCCTCGACGCGATCGACCTCGGGGTCCTGCGCGGGTGGCTCGCCTCCATGGCGACCACGCGCCACAGCCGCGCGACGCTCGCCCGCCGGGGTGCCGCCGTCCGCACGTTCTTCGCCTGGGCCACCCGCACCCACCGCGTCCCCGTGGACCCCGCGCTCCGCCTGGCCACGGCCCGGAGCACCTCCACGCTCCCCACGGTGCTCCGCGTCGAGCCCGTCACCCGGATGCTGGACCTGGCGCGCGAGCGGGCCGCCGACGGCGACGCCGTCGCCCTGCGCGACTGGGCGCTCCTCGAGCTGCTCTACGCCACCGGGGTGCGCGTCGGCGAGGTCTGCGGCGTGGACGTCGCCGACGCGGACGTCCACGAGCGCACGCTGCACGTCATCGGCAAGGGCGACAAGGAACGGGTCGTCCCGTTCGGTCGTCCTGCGGAGACCGCGCTCGCCGCCTGGCTGGCCCAGGGTCGCCCGCAGCTGGTCCGGCCCACCTCGCCGTCGGCGCTGTTCCTCGGTCGCCGCGGTGGTCGTCTCGACCAGCGCCAGGCACGAGTCATCGTCCACGAGTCCGCCGCCCTCGCCGGCGTCGACGACGTGGCGCCCCACGCACTGCGTCACACCGCGGCCACCCACCTCCTGGAGGGCGGGTCCGACCTGCGCAGCGTCCAGGAGCTCCTCGGTCACGCGAGCATCGCCACGACGCAGCGTTACACCCACGTCTCCGCCGACCGGCTCCGGTCGGCGTTCCAGCAAGCTCACCCCCGCGCATGACGTACACGATGGAGTCGACGATGACGACGCAGCTGGACGCCGCCTTCCCGGTGCACACCCACCTGACCAGCACGGCACCCGAGGGAGTCATCCCGCAGCCCCGGTCCGCCGAGGTCGACCCGTTCGAGACGACGACCGTCCCGATCACGCGGGGTGTGCCCAGCCCGCGCGGTCCGGTGGCGCCGAGCCGTTCGGTCGAGGAGATCGACGCCCTGTGGGTGGACTACAAGGGGTCGCAGTCGCTGCGGGCGCGCGAGGGCCTCATCCTGCACTACGCGCCCCTGGTGTCGGCGGTGGCCGGCCGCGTCGGGATGCGCCTGCCGAGCACCGTGGAGCAGGCCGACCTGGTCTCCTACGGGATGTTCGGGCTCATCGACGCGATCGAGAAGTACCAGACCGAGCGCGCGGTGAAGTTCGAGTCGTACGCGTCCTCCCGCATCCGTGGCGCGATCATCGACGAGCTCCGGGCCATGGACTGGGTCCCGCGCTCGGTCCGCACGAAGGCCCGGTCCGTCGACCGTGCCTACGCCGAGCTCGAGGCCAAGCTGCACCGCACGCCGACCGAGGACGAGGTCGCCCGCCACCTCGAGATCCCGGTCGAGGACCTGCGCGCCATCTACTCCCAGCTCTCGACGGTGAACGTCGCTGCCCTGGACGAGCTGCTCGGCGGCGGCGACGACCGCCCGGGCGGCGTCTCGCTCGGCGACACGCTCGGCGACGACCGCACGCTCGACCCCGCGAGCTCCATCGAGGCCGCGGAGACCAAGTTCCTGCTGGCCCGCGCCATCGAGTGTCTCGGGGAGCGGGAGCGCATCGTCGTCGTCCTCTACTACTACGAGGGCATGACGCTCGCCGAGATCGGTCGCGTGCTCGGGGTGACCGAGTCGCGGATCTCCCAGATGCACACCGCCGCGATGGTCCGGCTGCGCACCCGCCTGGTCGAGGCCGAGCGCGTCTGACGCACACCCGGCGCGGTCATCCGCCGGCCGCGGCCAGAGGCAGCAGCACGACGGGACCGGCACCCGGCAGCAGGCTGAGCGGGTCGACGTAGTCGGTCCCCACCCGCACACCCCAGTGCAGGCACGCGGCGGGTGCGCAGTGCGACCCCTGCGCCGCGAGGGTGCCCAGCGGGTCGCCCGGCCGCACGAGGTCTCCGACGCGGACCCCCGGCACGAGCGGCTCGACGCTGGAGCGCCGCCCTGCCGCATCGGTCACGGTCACCACCCGTCGGCCACCGACGGCGCCCGCGTACGTGACCACGCCGTCGACCGGCGAGCCCACGTCGGCACCGGGGAGCGCCCGCAGGTCGATCCCGCGGTGGCCCGCTGCCCACGGCTGCGGGGGCTGCTCGAAACCACGGGCGACGTCCGCCACGGAGCCGAGCGGCAGGCGGTACGTCCCGGCGGGCGGCGGACCGGGCGGTCCCGCCGAGCCGGCTGACGCGACGGCGACGACGCCGAGGGTCAGCAGGGCGGTGACGACGACGGCGGTGACGGTCACGCGGGCGGTGCGGGGGCGTCGGGTCATGACGGCGATGCTCTGCGGCGCGTCCGGTCGACGGGGGGGCACGTGGTCGGACGGGGGGCGCGGAGGCCGGAGCGGGGGGCTGAGGGCGGCTCGGCGTGGGCGCGTCCGGAGCAGGGGCACCGATCGGATAGACTCGTGGTGCGACCGGTCCGTACCGGTCGACTTCGCGCGTCATCCTCTCGATCCAGCGAGCCGCCGGCCACCGTGCCGACGAGGAGCCGGACGGGGTCGATCGCCGCAGCGGTCCGGGTTCCTGCCACGTGCAGGCGCACGGAGCGGCTGACGACATGACGCCAGGGGCACCGACCAGCTGGTCGGAGCCGACAACCGAGATGCGGGCCCCGAAACGGGTCCGCCTTGACGCGTGCGCACCCAGTAGGTGCGCGCCGGAAGGACGTGCCATGGCCGTCGTGACCATGCGCCAGCTGCTCGAGAGCGGTGTCCACTTCGGGCACCAGACCCGCCGCTGGAACCCCAAGATGAAGCGCTTCATCTTCACCGAGCGCAACGGCATCTACATCGTCGACCTGCAGCAGTCGCTGTCGTACATCGACAACGCCTACGACTTCGTCAGCCAGACCGTCGCGCACGGCGGGACGATCCTGTTCGTCGGCACGAAGAAGCAGGCGCAGGAGCCGGTCGCCGACCAGGCTGCCCGCGTCGGCATGCCCTACGTCAACCAGCGCTGGCTCGGTGGCATGCTCACCAACTTCAGCACGGTGCACAAGCGTCTCCAGCGCCTCAAGGAGCTGGAGCAGATCGACTTCGACGACGTGGCGGGCTCGAACCTCACGAAGAAGGAGCTGCTCGTCCTGCGCCGCGAGAAGGACAAGCTCGCGAAGACGCTCGGCGGCATCCGTGACATGGCCAAGGTTCCCTCGGCCGTGTGGATCGTCGACACGAACAAGGAGCACCTCGCCGTCAACGAGGCGCGCAAGCTCGGCATCCCGGTCGTCGCGATCCTCGACACCAACTGCGACCCGGACGTCGTCGACTACCCGATCCCGGGCAACGACGACGCCATCCGCGCGGTCCAGCTGCTGACCCGCGTGATCGCGGACGCCGCGGCCGACGGTCTGCTCAAGCGCCACTCGGGTCGCACCGCGGCCGCCGAGGGTGCCGAGGCCGACGCCGAGCCCCTCGCCGAGTGGGAGCGCGAGCTCCTCGCCGGCGCCGAGGCCGACCTGGCGAGCACCGAGGTCGCCGCCGACGCGACCGAGGCCGTCGCCGAGGCGAAGACCGAGATCGCCGAGGAGGTCGCGGCAGCGGACGTCGCACCCGAGGCCGTGGCCGAGGAGGTCGTCTCCGAGGACGCCGTCGCCGAGCCCGTCGCCGAGGAGGTCGTGGCCGACGAGGCCCCCACCGAGGCTGTCGCCGAGGCCGTCTCCGAGGACGTCGAGACCGCCGCCACGGCCGCAGCCGACGAGGTCCAGACCGAGGCAGCCGAGCCGGCCGCCGAGGGCGACGCCGACTCCAAGTGATCGCGCCGGTGCCGGTGGCCCTCCGGGGGCTGCCGGCACCGTGGCACGTCACCGGACCCGCGTGGTCCCCCGCATCAACGTCACGACACACGAGGAACGGACACGACTGATGGCGAACTACTCGCTCGCAGACATCAAGGCGCTGCGCGAGAAGACCGGTGCCGGAATGATGGACGTCAAGAAGGCGCTCGAGGAGGCCGAGGGCGACAGCGACAAGGCTCTCGAGCTCATCCGCGTCAAGGGCCTGAAGGGCGTCGGCAAGCGCGAGGGCCGCTCGGCCTCGGACGGCCTCGTCACCGCCCACGTCGGCCAGACGGCCGACGGCGAGGGCCAGACCGGCGTGCTCGTCGAGATCAACTCGGAGACGGACTTCGTCGCCAAGAGCCCGAACTTCGTGGGCCTGGCCGCTCGCGTCCTCGCCGCTGCGGTCGACTCCCCGGCGCGCGACGCCGACGCGCTGCTCGCCACCGAGGTCGACGGCACCAGCGTCCAGACGATCGTCGACGAGACCGCCGCCACCCTGGGTGAGCGCATCGTCGTGCGTCGCCTGACCCGCCTGGCCGGCGAGCACGTCGAGGTCTACCTGCACAAGGTGAGCAAGGACCTGCCCCCGCAGGTCGGCGTCCTCGTCGCCACCGACGCGGCCGGCGCCGGCGTGGCGCGGGACATCGCGACGCACATCGCCGCGTTCTCGCCCACGTACCTCACGCGCGAGGAGGTCTCGGCCGACGTCGTCGCGAACGAGCGCCACATCGCCGAGGAGACCGCGCGCAACGAGGGCAAGCCCGAGGCCGCGCTGCCGAAGATCATCGAGGGCCGCCTCAACGGCTTCTTCAAGGAGAACGTCCTGCTCGAGCAGGCGTTCGCGAAGGACAACAAGAAGACGGTCGCGCAGGTCCTCACCGAGGCCGGCGGCACGCTGACCGGCTTCGTCCGGTACCGCGTGGGAGCCTGACCCTCAGGGAATCGACGGTGGCCCCGGCCCTACGGGGTCGGGGCCACCGTCGCAACCAGCACGACCCAACTCTCGTGGAGGCACCGTGACCCAGGACATCGAGTCGACGCGCGGGGCCGTGCCCGAACGGCGCGTCCTGCTCAAGCTCTCCGGCGAGACGTTCGGCGGCGGTGACGTGGGGCTCGCGGCGGACGTGGTCCAGCGCGTGGCCGCCGAGATCGCCGTCGCGGTCCGGTCGGGCGTGCAGGTCGCCATCGTCGTCGGAGGGGGCAACTTCTTCCGCGGCGCCGAGCTCTCGCAGCGCGGCCTCGACCGCGCGCGCGCCGACTACATGGGCATGCTCGGCACGGTGATGAACTGCCTGGCGCTCCAGGACTTCCTCGAGCAGGCCGGCGTGAGCACCCGCGTGCAGACCGCGATCGCCATGGGCCAGGTGGCCGAGCCGTACATCCCGCTGCGGGCCATCCGGCACCTGGAGAAGGGCCGCGTCGTGATCTTCGGCGCCGGCGCCGGTCTGCCGTACTTCTCCACCGACACGGTCAGCGTGCAGCGCGCCCTCGAGACGCACTGCCACGAGGTCCTCATGGGCAAGAACGGCGTGGACGGCGTGTACTCGGCGGACCCGCGGACGGACCCCGACGCGGTGAAGCTGGACCACCTGACCTACACCGACGCGCTGGTCAACGACCTCGGCGTGATGGACGGCTCGGCGCTCAGCCTGTGCCGTGACAACGACGTGCGCATGCGCGTGTTCGGCCTGGAAGAGGCCGGCAACGTCACGCGCGCGCTGCAGGGTGAGAAGATCGGCACGCTGATCACCGCCAGCTGATCGGCCTGTGATCGAACCAGAACCACACGACACGACGAAGGAGCTCCGGTGATCGACGAGACCCTCTTCGAGGCTGAAGAGAAGATGGACAAGGCCGTCGAGGTCGCCAAGGAGGACTTCTCGACGATCCGTACCGGTCGGGCGAACGCGGCGATGTTCTCCAAGGTGTTCGTCGACTACTACGGCAGCCCGACGCCCCTGCAGCAGCTCGCGTCGTTCAACGTGACCGAGGCCCGCACCATCCTGGTCTCGCCGTTCGACAAGTCCTCGACGACGGCGATCGAGAAGGCGCTGCGCGACTCCGACCTCGGGGTCAACCCGACCAACGACGGCAACGTCATCCGGATCGTGCTGCCCGCCCTCACGCAGGAGCGCCGCAAGGACTTCGTCAAGCTCGCCCGGACCAAGGCGGAGGACGCGCGCATCTCGGTGCGCAACGTGCGTCGTCGCGCCAAGGAGGAGCTGGACCGCATCGTCAAGGACGGCGAGGCCGGCGAGGACGAGGTCGGTCGTGCGGAGAAGGAGCTCGAGTCCCTGACGAAGAAGCACGTGGACCTCATCGACCACCTGCTGTCCTCCAAGGAGAACGAGCTCCTCGAGGTCTGATGAGCCAGACTGCCATCGCCGCCACCCGGACCACCCGCCCCGGTCGTGACCTCCCGGTCGCGATCGTCGTCGGCGTCGCCATGCTCGTGGCGGTGGTCGCGTCGCTGTTCATCCGCAAGGAGGCCTTCGCGATCGTCGCGGTGGTCTGCGTGGTCGCGGGGCTGTGGGAGCTGGCGCAGGCGTTCACGCGGCGCAACATCCACCTCCCGCTCCTCCCGCTGGTGGTCGGCTCGATCGGCATCCTCGTGTCCGCCTACACGGCCGGCCCGGAGGCGCTGTTCGTCGCCTTCATGCTGACGGTGGGTGGCGTGGTGGTGTGGCGGGTGCTCGACGGCAGCGGGCAGCCCGCCCTGCGCGACGCCACGGCCGGCGCGTTCGCCGCCGCCTACCTGCCGTTCCTCGGCGGGTTCGTGATGCTCCTGCTCGCGGAGCCGGACGGCGCACGCCGCGTGATGCTCTTCATCCTGCTCTGCGTCGCCAGCGACACGGGCGGCTACACGGTCGGGGTGCTGCTCGGCCGCCACCCGCTCGCACCGTCGGTCAGCCCGAAGAAGACCTGGGAGGGCCTGGCCGGCTCGGTCGTCCTCGCCTGCGTCGTCGGCGTCATCGGGGTGCAGGTGGCGTTCGGCGGGGAACCGCTGGTCGGGGTCGTCCTCGGCCTGGCCACCGTGGTGACCGCCACGCTGGGCGACCTGTCCGAGTCGATGCTCAAGCGCGACCTCGAGCTCAAGGACATGGGCCGGCTGGTGCCCGGTCACGGCGGTCTGCTGGACCGCCTCGACTCCATCCTGCTCACCGCCCCGGCCGTGTACGTCGTCCTCACGGTCCTCCAGCCCGCCTGACCTCCCAGTCCTTCCCTTGAGAGGGGGTACCCGCACATGACCGGTACACCCGTGCGCCTCGATCTGTCCTCGCCCACGCGGGGACCCCGGGGCAAGCCGCCCAAGCACTTCGTCGACCTCACGCCCGAGCAGCGGGTGGAGGCCGTCACCGAGCTGGGCGAGAAGCCGTTCCGCGCCAAGCAGCTGGCGACGCACTACTTCACGCACCTGACCAACGACCCGGCGCTGATGACCGACCTGCCGAAGGCGACCCGCGACAAGCTGGTCGAGGGCCTGTTCCCGCAGCTGCTCACGGCGCACCGGACGCAGACCGCGGACCAGGGCACGACCGTCAAGACGCTGTGGCACCTGTTCGACGGCGCCAAGGTCGAGTCGGTGCTCATGCGGTACGCCAACCGCACCACCCTGTGCGTGTCGAGCCAGGCGGGCTGCGGCCTGGCGTGCTCGTTCTGCGCGACCGGGCAGCTGGGGCTGACGCGCAACCTGTCGACGGCGGAGATCGTCGAGCAGGTGCGGTCGGCGGCGCGCTCGCTGGCCGACGGCGAGGTGCCCGGCGGTCCGACCCGGCTGTCCAACGTGGTGTTCATGGGGATGGGCGAGCCGCTGGCCAACTACAAGTCGGTCATGGAGACGGTCCGCCGCCTGGTCGCTCCGGCGCCCGACGGGCTGGGCATGTCGGCCCGGAACGTCACGGTGTCGACCGTCGGGATGGTGCCGGCGATGGACAAGCTGGCCAAGGAGGGCATCCCCGTCACCCTCGCGCTCTCTCTGCACGCGCCGGACGACGAGCTGCGCAGCGAGCTGGTCCCGGTGAACACCCGGTGGAGCGTGGACGAGGCGCTCGACTCCGCGCACCGGTACTTCGAGATCACCGGCCGCCGCGTCTCCATCGAGTACGCGCTGATCCGGGACATCAACGACCACGCGTGGCGTGCGGACCTGCTGGGCGAGAAGCTCAACGCCCGCGGCCGCGGCTGGGTGCACTGCAACCCCATCCCGCTGAACCCGACGCCCGGCTCCAAGTGGACGGCGAGCGATCCCCGGGTCGAGCAGGAGTTCGTGGCACGCTTGCGTGCGCACGGGATCCCGACCACCATCCGGGACACCCGCGGCAGTGAGATCGACGGTGCCTGCGGCCAGCTCGCAGCGGAGGAGGACGAGTGAGCGACGGGATGTTCCGAACCGTCTCGGGGCTGAAGCAGGGCTACGACCCCGACGAGGTCGACGACTTCTTCGCCCACGCGCGGGCCGTCTACGAGACGGGTCCCGCCGCCGCGCTGGCCAGCAAGGACGTGCGCGGCGTGGCGTTCGACATGGTGCGTGGCGGGTACGTCACCGCGGCCGTCGACGCCGCCCTCGACCGGCTCGAGGCGGCGTTCGTCGCCCGGTCGCGCTCGGAGTACATCTCGACGCAGGGCCAGCAGTCGTGGATGACCCACCTCAGCGAGCAGGCCCGCACTCTCTACGGCCGGCTGGGCCGGCCCGACGGGGACCGGTTCGCGCCGCCGGACGGACGCCAGCAGGGCTATGAGCCGGCCGACGTCGACGCCCTGTGCCGACGCCTGGTCGAGTACTTCGACAAGGGCACCCCGCTGTCGGCCGCCGAGGTCCGCGCCGCCACGTTCCGCCGCCGCAAGGGCCGCAACGCGTACGCCGAGGGTCCGGTCGACGCCTTCCTCGCCCGCGCGGTCGAGGTGCTGCTCGGCGTCGAGTGACCGTGACCCAGCGCAGCGTCGTCCTCCTCGGGTCCACCGGGTCGATCGGGACCCAGGCGATCGACGTCGTGGCGCGCAACCCCGACCGGTTCTCGGTGGTGGGTCTGTCCGCCGGGGGTGGCGATGTCGCCCTGCTGGCCCGGCAGGCCCGCGAGCTCGGCGTGTCGATGGTGGCGATCGCGGATCCCCGCGCAGAGGGTCCGCTGCGCGAGGCGCTCGGCGAGGGCGTGGAGCTCCTCGTCGGCCCGCAGGCGTCCACCGAGCTGGCCGGACGCGGCGCCGACGTGGTGCTCAACGGCATCACCGGCTCGGTAGGGCTGGGTCCGACGCTCGCCGCGCTGGAGGCCGGCAGCACGCTCGCGCTGGCCAACAAGGAGTCGCTGGTGGTCGGCGGCGCCCTGGTGCAGGCGGCACGCCGGCGGCCCGACCAGATCGTCCCGGTGGACTCCGAGCACTCGGCGATCGCGCAGGCGCTGCGCGGCGGCACCCACGCGGAGGTCCGGCGGCTGGTCCTCACCGCGTCCGGCGGGCCGTTCCGGGGCTGGTCGCACGATGACGTCAAAGCCGTGACGCCGACGCAGGCGCTCGCGCACCCGACCTGGTCCATGGGCCCGGTGGTCACCATCAACTCCTCGACGCTCATGAACAAGGGTCTGGAGCTGATCGAGGCGCACCTGCTGTTCGACGTGCCCGTCGCCGACATCACCGTGGTCGTGCACCCGCAGTCCGTCGTGCACTCGATGGTGGAGTTCGTCGACGGCTCGACGCTGGCGCAGGCGTCGCCACCGGACATGCGGCTGCCGATCGCCCTCGGGCTGTCCTGGCCGGACCGGGTGCCCGAGGTCGCGCCGCCGTGCGACTGGACGCAGGCGACGTCCTGGACGTTCGAGCCGCTCGACGAGGACGTGTTCGGCGCGGTCCGGCTGGCGCGCGAGGCCGTGGCGGCGTCGGCCACCCACCCCGCCGTCTACAACGCCGCCAACGAGGAGTGCGTCGAGGCGTTCCTGGCCGGGCGCATCGGGTTCCTGGACATCGTGACCACCGTCGAGCGCGTGCTCGGCGAGCACGACGGCACCCCGCTCGGGTCCCTCACCCTCGACGCGGTCCTGGGTGCAGAGCTTTGGGCCCGCACCCGCGCCCAGGAGCTCCTGACCCGCGCCTGACGCAGGAACGTGAACGATCCGGCCCTCGTTCGGCCGGATGCGTCACAGTCCTGGTCCGGAGGGGTCAGTGGGCGAGCACCCGGTCGAGCAGGCCGGCCAGCCGGCTCGGGTGACCGGTCCGCGCCTCGGTCCGGTCGGCCCAGGCCGTCGCCCGCCGGGCCGCGGTGATGCCCGCCCAGCGCAGGGGCTCCGGCTCCCAGGCGGGGGAGCGGTGGCCCACCCAGGGCAGCCGGACGAGGTCGCTGTCGGCGCCCGTCAGCAGGTCGGCGAGCGTGCGCCCGGCCAGGTTGGTCAGGGCCACGCCGTCGCCCACGTAGCCGCCGGCCCACGCGATGCCCGTGTCGGCGTCGAGCCCCACCGACGGGTGCCAGTCCCGGGGCACGCCGAGCGGCCCGCCCCAGTGGTGCGTGATCTCGGCCCTCTCGAGCACGGGGAACAGGTCGACCAGCTCGCGCGCCAGGTGCGCCGCGGTGGACCCGGCCTGGTCGTAGGAGGGCTCGATCGACGACGCGAGGTGGTACGGCGCCCCTCGGCCGCCGAACGCGAGCCGGTCGTCCGTCGTGCGCTGGCCGTAGACGATGAGGTGTCGCGCGTCCGTGAACGTCTGGGCCCGGTCGAGCCCGACGTGCGCCCAGACCTCCGGCGGCAGCGGCTCGGTGGCGATCATGTGCGAGTACACCGGGGCGACGTCGCGGCGCGCCCCGGGCAGCTGGGAGCTCCACGCCTCGGTGGCGCGGACCACCCAGCGTGCGCGCACGGTGCCGTGGTCGGTGACGACTGCCCGCGGCGAGAGTCGCAGCGCGCGCGTCCCCTCGGCCACCCGGGCGCCGCGGGAGAGCACCACGTCGAGCAGCCCCCGGACCAGCCGGGCGGGCTGGATGCGGGCGCAGTCCGGCGTGAAGGAGCCGCCGACGACGCCGGCGGCGCGGACGTGCTCGGCCACCCCGGTCTCGCCGAGCAGGTGCGACTCGTCACCCCAGCGCGCGTCGGTGGCGACCCCCTCGGCGACGCGCTCGAGCTGCGGGCGGTTGCGGGCGAGCGTGACGGTGCCGCCGAACGCGAAGCCGCAGTCGATCTGCTCCGCGGCGGCAACCCCTCCCACCTCGACGACGGTGTCGCGCATCGCCGCGCGCATCGCCGTCGCGGCGTCGTGCCCGTGCCGGCGTGCCAGCTCGTCGCCCGAGACCGGCAGGAGCGCCGAGCACCAGCCGCCGTTGCGCCCGCTGGCGCCGTAGCCGGCCACCTGCGCCTCGACCACGAGCACGTCGAGGGACGGGTCGGCCTCGAGCAGGTAGTACGCCGTCCACAGCCCGGTCAGCCCCGCTCCGACGATGACGACGTCCGCACGGGTGTCGCCGTCGAGGGGGTCGAGCGGGGTGACCTCGGGCAGCTGGTCGAACCAGAGCGAGAGGGGGGCCGTCACAGGCGCGCCCAGGCCTCGGTGAGCACCCCGCGCAGGATGCCCGTGATCTCGTCGAACTCGGCCTGCCCGCACGTCAGGGGAGGTGCGAGCTGGATGACGGGATCGCCCCGGTCGTCCGCCCGGCAGTACAGGCCGGCGTCGTACAGGGCACCAGAGAGGAACCCGCGCAGGAGGCGCTCGCTCTCGTCGTCGTCGAACGTCTCCCGCGTGGCCTTGTCCTTGACCAGCTCGATCCCGTAGAAGAAGCCCTCGCCGCGGACGTCGCCGACGATCGGCAGGTCCAGCAGGCCCTCGAGGGTGCGCCGGAACGCGGGAGCCGACTCCTTGACGTGCGCGGTGAGGCCCTCGCGCTCGAAGAGGTCCAGGTTGGCGTTCGCGACCGCCGCCGACACCGGGTGCCCGCCGAACGTGTACCCGTGCGCGAACGAGGCGTTGCCCGTGGCGAACGGCTCGTACAGCCGGTCGGAGGCGATGAGGGCACCGATGGGGGAGTAGCCCGAGGTCATGCCCTTGGCGCAGGTGATCATGTCCGGCACGTACCCGAAGTCGTCGCAGGCGAAGATCGACCCGATCCGCCCGAACGCGCAGATCACCTCGTCGGACACCAGGAGCACGTCGTGCTGGTCGCAGATCTCGCGCACCCGCTCGAAGTACCCGGGGGGCGGCGGGAAGCAGCCGCCGGCGTTCTGCACGGGCTCCAGGAACACCGCGGCGACCGTGTCCGGGCCCTCCATCTCGATGGCGTCGCCGATGCGGTCCGCGGCCCACCGGCCGAACGCCTTGGGGTCGTCGCGCAGGTGCTCGGGAGCCCGGTACTCGTTGGTGTTCGGCACCTTGTGCGCGCCCGGCACCAGCGGCTCGAACTGCGCCTTGAGCGTGGGCAGGCCGGTGATGGACAGTGCCCCGTGGGTGGTGCCGTGGTACGCGATGGACCGCGAGATCACCTTGTACTTGTTCGGCTTGCCGGTGGCCTTGAAATAGTTCTTCGCCAGCTTCCACGCGGTCTCGACGGCCTCGCCGCCGCCGGTGGTGAAGAAGACGTGGTTGAGGTCGCCCGGGGCGTAGGCCGCCAGCCGCTCCGCGAGGTCGATCGCCTGCGGGTGCGCGTAGGACCAGAGCGGGAAGAACGCGAGCTGCTCGGCCTGCACCCGCGCCGCCTCGGCCAGCTCGGTGCGACCGTGACCGGCCTGCACGACGAACAGCCCCGAGAGGCCGTCGATGTACTTGCGGCCCAGGTCGTCCCAGATGTGGTGACCCTCGCCGCGCACGATGGTCGGGACGCCGTGGTCCCAGGCGCTCTGCCGCGTGAAGTGTCCCCAGAGGTGGGCCCGGGCAGCCTCGGACCTGTCCGTGCCTCGAGGTGTCGTGCTCATCGGGTCCCCCAGTTGTAGAGCTGCTTGCGCAGCTTCAGGTACACGAACGTCTCGGTGGTCCGCACGCCGGGCAGGGAGCGGATCTTCTGGTTGAGCACCTCGAGCAGGTGGTCGTCGTCCTCGCACACGACCTCGCACAGCAGGTCGAAGCCGCCGGCGGTGATCACGACGTAGTCGACCTCGGGCAGCGCGGCGAGCGCGTCGGCGACGAGCGACAGGTCACCCTCGCACCGCAGGCCGATCATGGCCTGGCGCGTGAACCCCACCTGCAGCGGGTCGGTCACGGCGACGATCTGCATGACCCCTGAGTCCGTGAGGCGCTGCACGCGCTGGCGCACGGCAGCCTCGGACAGGCCGATCGCCTTGCCGATCGCGGCGTACGGTCGCCGGCCGTCCTCCTGGAGCTGCTCGACGATGGCCTTGGAGACGTCGTCGAGTGCCGGGTGTCCCGGTGCCGGTCTGCGTGTGCCCACCCGCCGATCGTGGTGCGCGACGCGCGCAGATGCAAGGAATCCGTCGTGACATGCCGTGTGAACTTCTGATTTCGGCGTCTGAGCGTGCCGGATCGGTCGAACGGCCCCTTCTGGGCTCCCGCGCGAGGCCCGAGCGGCGTAGCGTGCCCCGCACCGACCCTGTGAGGAGAACTGCCGTGAGCCAGGCCACCGACCAGATGCTCGAGCTGCACAACGTGATCGGCGGCACCGAGCGCCCCGCCGCCGACGGTCGCACGACGGCCGTCGTCGACCCCTCGACCGGGCAGGAGTACGCCAGGGCACCGCTGTCGGGGGCGCAGGACGTCGACGCCGCGTACAGGGCGGCGTCGGACGCGTTCACCACGTGGGGACGCACGACGCCGGCCGAGCGGCAGCTGGCGCTCCTGCGCCTCGCGGACGCGATCGAGCAGCGGGCCGACGAGTTCGTGGCGGTCGAGTCCCGGAACACGGGCAAGCCCCTGCACCTGACGGCGACCGACGAGGTGCCGCCCTGCGTTGACCAGCTCCGCTTCTTCGCCGGCGCCGCCCGCGTGCTCGACGGGCTCAGCGCGGGGGAGTACCTGGCGGGGCACACGTCGTGGGTGCGGCGGGAGCCCGTCGGGGTGGTCGGGCAGGTCACGCCCTGGAACTACCCGCTGATGATGGCCATCTGGAAGATCGCCCCCGCGCTCGCCGCCGGGAACACGATCGTCCTCAAGCCGTCGGACACCACGCCGGCGTCCACCCTCCTGCTCGCGCAGGTGGCAGGCGAGGTGCTGCCCCCGGGCGTCCTCAACGTCGTGTGCGGGGACCGGGACACCGGCCGCGCCCTGGTCTCCCACCAGCGCCCGGACATGGTGGCCATCACCGGCTCGGTGCGCGCCGGCTCGCAGGTCGCGGAGGCGGCCGCAGCCAACGTCAAGCGCGTGCACCTCGAGCTCGGCGGCAAGGCGCCCGTCCTCGTGTTCGCCGACGCGGACCTCGCCTCGGCCGCCGAGGGCATCGCCGGCGCCGGGTACTACAACGCCGGGCAGGACTGCACCGCGGCCACCCGCGTCCTGGTGCACGCCTCCGTGCACGACGACTTCGTCGCAGCGCTCGCCGAGGCGGCGAAGGGCCAGCGCACCGGCGTGCCCAGCGACCCGGACGTCGCGTTCGGGCCGGTCAACAACGCGCTGCAGCTCGACCGCGTCACCGGGTTCCTGGACCGGCTGCCGGACCACGCCTCGATCGTCGCCGGCGGGCACCGGGTGGGCGACGTCGGCTACTTCGTCGAGGCCACCGTGGTCGCGGGCCTGAAGCAGGACGACGAGGCGGTGCAGGACGAGATCTTCGGGCCGGTCATCACTGTCCAGACGTTCACCGACGAGGACGAGGCGATCGCGCTGGCCAACGGCGTGCGCTACGGCCTGTCCAGCTCGGTGTGGACGCAGAACCACGGCCGCGCCCTGCGCGTGTCGCGTGCGCTGGACTTCGGGGTGGTGTGGATCAACACCCACATCCCGTTCGTCGCCGAGATGCCGCACGGCGGGTTCAAGCACTCCGGGTACGGCAAGGACCTGTCGATGTACGGGTTCGAGGACTACACGCGCATCAAGCATGTGATGTCCGCTTTCGACGCCTGAGTCGACGGATCCCGGGGTCGAATGTTCCATCCGTGCAACATTTTCGTTGCGGGCGGGTGCTGGGGCGACGGATTCCTTGCTGGACGGCCGTCTGTTTGCGAAGATCCGACGACCCGCCGTGCTCGGCGGCACCCTCCGGCACCCGAGGAGCCCCATGAGTCCCCACCGCCGTCCCGCACCCGCCGACCCGCGCGTCCGGGCGCTCGTCGCGCAGGCCGCGCACCGCGGCCGCCCGGCCCCGGGGAACCTGTCGCGGCGGTCGTTCCTGGTCGCCGCCCTCGGCACCGCCGGAGCGGCCGCGGTCCTCGCCGCGTGCGGGACGGGCTCACCGTCCGCGACCGCCTCCACCGCGAAGGACCTGTCCGACAGCGAGAAGACCGTCCGCTGGGCCAACTGGACGCAGTACCTCGACCAGGACGACGACGGGAAGACGTACCCCTCGCTCGTGGGGTTCGAGGAGCAGACGGGACTGACCGCCACCTACGCCGAGGACATCGACGACAACGACGCGTTCTTCGGCAAGGTGTCCGGGCAGCTGAAGAACGGCCAGGACATCGGCTACGACGTCATCACCCTCACCGACTGGATGGCCGCGCGGCTCATCCGCCTCGGGTACACCCAGCCGCTGGACAAGGCTCGGATGCCCAACGCCGAGAACATCCTGACCAGCCTGGCCAACGTGGACTTCGACCCCGGCCGGACCCAGTCCCTGACGTGGCAGTCGGGCTTCGCCGGCCTGGCGTGGGACAAGGAGAAGGTGCCGGGCGGCCTGCACACGCTCTCGGACCTGTGGGCGCCCGAGCTCGCCGGCCGCGTCGAGGTCCTGTCGGAGATGCGCGACACGGTGGGCCTGATCATGCTCGACCAGGGCGTCGACCCCTCGGGCGACTGGAGCGACGACGACTTCTACACGGCCCTGGAGGTGCTGCGGGAGAAGATCGACTCGGGCCACATCCGGCAGGTCCGTGGCAACGCGTACACGCAGGACCTCGCGTCGGGCGACGCCATCGCGGTCATCGGCTGGTCGGGCGACATCACGTCGCTCAACTACGAGGCCGACGGCAAGTTCGAGTTCGCGATCCCGGAGGCCGGCGGCACGCTCTGGAGCGACAACATGATGGTCCCGGTCGGGTCGCCGCACCTGCGCAACGCGGAGGACCTCATGAACTACTACTACGACCCCGAGGTCGCCGCGCAGGTGGCGGCGTGGGTCAACTACATCACCCCCGTGCAGGGCGCCCAGGAGGCGATGGTCGCCATCGACCCCGAGCTGGCCGAGGACCCGATGATCTTCCCGACGGACGAGATCCTGGCCAAGGTCAGCGTGTTCCGCACCCTCACCCCCGCCGAGGAGGAGCGCTACAACGGCGAGTTCCTCACCGTGATCGGCGCATGACGACGACCGCCTCCGCCTCCCGGGCGGACGCGACGGTCGCGGGGGGTGCCGCGCTCGAGATCGAGGGCGTGACCAAGTCGTTCGGCGCGTTCGTCGCGGTCGACGACCTCACCCTGACGGTCCCGTCCGGGTCGTTCTTCGCCCTGCTCGGCCCGTCCGGGTGCGGCAAGACGACGACGCTGCGGATGGTGGCCGGCCTGGAGCAGCCGTCGGCGGGCACGCTCTCGATCGGGGGCCGCGACGTGACCGGCACCCGGGCGCACCAGCGTCCGGTCAACACCGTCTTCCAGAGCTACGCGCTCTTCCCCCACCTCACGGTCGGCGAGAACGTGGCGTTCGGGCTGCGGCGATCCCGGGCCGACGACATCCCCCGCCGCGTGGCCGACGGCCTGGACCTGGTCGAGCTCGGTCACCTCGCCGACCGCAAGCCGGCTCAGCTCTCGGGCGGTCAGCAGCAGCGGGTGGCCCTGGCCCGCGCCCTGGTGAACCGTCCTGCGCTGCTGCTCCTGGACGAGCCGCTGGGCGCACTGGACCTCAAGCTCCGGCGCCAGATGCAGCTCGAGCTCAAGCGCATCCAGACGGAGGTGGGCCTGACCTTCGTGCACGTCACGCACGACCAGGAGGAGGCCATGACGATGGCCGACACGGTCGCCGTGATGAACCACGGCCGGATCGAGCAGCTGGGCTCGCCGGCGGACCTCTACGAGCTGCCGCAGACCGCGTTCGTGGCCAACTTCCTCGGCCAGTCCAACCTGGTACCCGGCACGGTCACCGAGCGGCTCACGAAGCGTGGCCTGCTCGGTGTGGACGTGCGCGGGACGCGCGTGCTGGTGCCGGTGGAGAGAGCCGTGCGCACCGACGGTGCGGTGCTCGTCGGCGCCCGGCCGGAGAAGATGCGCATGCTCGTCGGCGACCAGGCCCCGGCCCCGGGCGAGAACGTGCTCGGTCCCGGGACGGTCACCGACGTCTCCTTCATGGGCGTGAGCACCCAGTACCAGGTCGACGTGCCCGGGCTGGCCACGTTCGGCGTCTTCGCGCAGAACCTGCTGGGCGGGGCCACCGTCACGGTCGGTACCACCGTGCGGCTGGCCTGGGCGGTCGACTTCACGTTCGGGCTCGACGGCGCGCAGGCTCGCGACGAGGGCACCCTCGACCTGGACGACGAGCCGTGAGCATCACTGCCGCGCTGGGCGGCAGCGGCTCGGCGGGCAGCCCTCCGCCGCCGCGCCGGAGGGCGCAGCGCGCCCACCTGGTCCTGCTCGGTCCCGGGCTGGTCTACCTCGTCCTCTTCTTCGTCGTGCCCGTCGGCGCGCTGCTCATGACCTCGCTGTACGTGCCTGTGCCGGGCGGGGACCTGGGCCAGTACCAGCCCGCGTTCCACTGGCAGAACTACGTCGACGCCCTGAGCCAGTTCTGGCCCGCCGTCCTGCGCTCGTTCTGGTTCGCGATCCTGGCCACGGTCGCCACGCTGGTGATCGGCTATCCCATGGCCTACGCCATCGCGGTGCGCGCGCGGGGACGCAAGCTCCTGCAGGGGCTGCTGCTCGTGCTCGTCGTCGCGCCGTTCTTCACCAGCTTCATCCTGCGCACCATCGCGTGGAAGCAGATCCTCGCCGACGACGCCCTCGTGGTCACCGTCCTGCACGCGCTGCAGCTGCTGCCCGCGGACGAGCGGCTCACCGCGACGCCGTTCGCCGTGGTCAGCGGCCTGACCTACAACTTCCTGCCGTTCATGGTCCTGCCGATCTTCGCCGCGCTGGAGAAGCTCGACCCGCGGCTGCTCGAGGCGGGGGCGGACCTGTACGCGTCCCCGACGACGACGTTCCGCACGGTGACCTGGCCGCTGTCGATGCCGGGCGTGGTGGCCGGCACGCTCCTGGTGTTCATCCCCGCAGCGGGCGACTACGTCAACGCGTCCCTGCTGGGCAACAACACCAACACCGCCATGATCGGCCAGGTCATCGACGCCCGGTTCTTCAAGGTGCTCGACTACCCGACGGCGGCGTCGCTGTCGGTGGTGCTGATGGTGGCGATCCTGGCGCTGGTGGCGGCGTACATCCGTCGCGCCGGGACGGAGGAGCTGCTGTGAGCACACCGGAGGGCGGGGTCGCCCGCAGGCGCGCGATCGGGTGGGCGCTGTGACGGCGGTGCTGGACCGGGCGGGGGAGTCGACCGGCGCCCCGACGCCGACGCGCACGGTCCGCCGTCCGCGCCGCCGGCTCGGCGACATGGTGGTCCCGGTGTTCGCGGCGCTCGCGTTCCTGTACCTGCTGGTCCCGGTCGCCTACACGGTGGTGTTCTCCTTCAACGACGCCGGCAAGACCAACCTCGTGTGGCGCGGCTTCACGCTCGAGAACTGGCAGAACCCGTGCGGGGCGCCGCAGGTGTGCGAGGCGTTCGCCAACTCGCTGCAGGTCGGGGTCGTCTCGACCCTCGTCGCGACGGCCCTCGGCACGCTGGTGGCGATCGCGCTGGTCCGGTTCCGGTTCCGTGGGCGGGCGCTGACCAACCTGCTGATCTTCCTGCCGATGTCCACGCCCGAGGTGGTGCTCGGCGCCGCGCTGCTCGCGCAGTTCCTCACCCTGCGCGTGCCCCTGGGGTTCGGCACGGTGGTCGCCGCACACGTCCTGTTCTGCATCAGCTTCGTGGTCGTCACGGTGAAGGCGCGCGTGTCCGGCCTGGACCCCGCGCTCGAGGAGGCCGCCGCCGACCTGTACGCCTCGCCGTGGCAGGCGTTCTGGCGGGTGACCTTCCCCCTGCTGATCCCGGGGATCGCGGCCGCGGCGCTCCTGGCGTTCAGCCTGAGCTTCGACGACTTCATCGTCACCAGCTTCACGTCGGGCTCGTACACGACGTTCCCGAAGTTCGTCTACGTGAGCGCGACCCGCGGCATCCCGCCGCAGGCCAACGTGATCAGCTCGTTCATGTTCGTGCTGGCCCTCGTCGTGGTCGTCGTGGTCCAGGTGCTCGGCTACGCCCGGAGCAAGCGGCTCCAGGCACGATGAACGAGGTCGGAGGACGTCTCGTGCGGATCTTGGTGGTCGGCAGTGGTGGCGTGGGCGACGCGGTCGCCCGGATCGCGGCGCGTCGGCGGTTCTTCGAGCGGCTCGTGGTGGCTGACGTGGACCTGGCGCGGGCGCAGCGGACCGTCGAGGCGGCGAGCGCGCACGACGTGGTGGGCGGCCGGTTCGCCGCGGCGGTGGTCGACGCGTCGAGTCCGGCGGCCGTCGAGGAGCTGGTGCGCGAGCACCAGGCGACGCACGTGCTCAACGCGGTCGACCCCCGGTTCGTCCTGCCGATCTTCGAGGGCGTGCACGCCGCCGGGGCGCACTACCTCGACATGGCGATGTCCCTGTCCCGGGCGCACCCGGAGCGCCCGTACGAGCTGCCCGGCGTGAAGCTGGGCGACGAGCAGTTCGCCGAGGCCGCGCAGTGGGAGGCGGACGGGCAGCTGGCCCTGGTCGGGATCGGCGTGGAGCCCGGCCTGTCGGACGTGTTCGCGCGGTACGCCGCCGACCACCTGTTCTCCCGCATCGAGGAGCTCGGCGTGCGCGACGGCGCCAACCTCGAGGTGCTCGGCGACGACGGCGAGCCCATCTTCGCGCCCTCGTTCTCCATCTGGACCACCATCGAGGAGTGCCTCAACCCGCCGGTGATCTGGTCGGCGGACCGCGCGGAGGCGGGGTCCGGGCTGGACGACGGATGGTTCACGGTGGCGCCCTTCCACGAGCCCGAGGTCTTCCGGTTCCCGGACCCGATCGGCGACGTCGAGTGCGTGCACGTCGAGCACGAGGAGGTCCTCCTCATGCCCCGGTGGGTGGACGCCCGGAAGGTCACGTTCAAGTACGGGCTGGGCGAGGAGTTCATCGGCGTGCTCCAGACGCTGCACCGCCTCGGCCTGGACCGCACGGAGCCGGTGACCGTGCGCGGGGTGCAGGTCAGCCCGCGCGACGTCGTCGCCGCCGCGCTTCCGGACCCCGCGACGATCGGTCCTCGCATGACCGGCTCGACGTGCGCCGGGCTGCTCGTCACGGGGACCGGCACCGACGGCAAGCCGCGCGAGGTGTACCTCTACCACCTCGTCGACAACGCCTGGTCGATGGCCGAGTACGGCGCCCAGTGCGTGGTCTGGCAGACGGCCGTCAACCCCGTCGTCGCGCTCGAGCTCCTCGCTGCCGGCACCTGGTCGGGCGCGGGGGTGCTCGGCCCGGAGGCGTTCGACGCGGTCCCGTTCCTGGACCTGCTGGCCGCGCCGACGCCCGAGGGGTACGGCTCGTCGTGGGGCCTGGAGGAGCGCGTGCCCTCCTAGAGCGAGCGGATCGCGTCCTCGAGGACGGTCAGCGCCTCGGCCAGCAGGTCGTGCCCGATGACCAGCGGCGGGAGCAGGCGCAGCACGTTGCCCCAGGTGCCGCACGTGAGCACCAGGACGCCCTGCGCAGCGCACGCGGCAGCCACCCGCTGGGCAGCCGCCTTGTCGGGCTCCAGCGTGCCGGGCCGGACCAGCTCGAGCGCGAGCATGGCGCCGCGGCCGCGGACGTCGGCGACCGCGGGGACCTCGTTGCGGAGCACGGTGAGCCGGGGGAGGACCGCCGCCTCGATCGCCCGCGCGGCCCCGGCCAGGTCGTCGCGCTCGTAGATCTCCAGGGACGCGAGGGCCGCCGCGCACGCCAGGGGGTTGCCGCCGAACGTGCCGCCCAGGCCGCCCGCGTGCACCGCGTCGAGCAGCTCGGCCCGGCCTGTGACGGCCCCGAGGGGCAGCCCGCCCGCGATCCCCTTGGCCATGGCGACGAGGTCCGGGACGACCCCCTCGTGCTCCATCGCGAACATCGCGCCCGTGCGGGCGAACCCGGTCTGCACCTCGTCGGCCACGAGCACGATCCCGCGGTCGGCCGCCCACGCCGCGAGCGTCGCCAGGAAGCCGGGAGCCGGGACGACGAAGCCGCCCTCGCCGAGGATCGGCTCGACCACGAGCGCGGCCACCTGGTCGGCGCCCACCTGCCGCTCTGCCACGTCGATCGCGCGCAGCGCCGCCTGCTCGCCGGTCATCCCCGCGGGGTCGCGCAGCGGGTACGACGCGGGCACGCGATAGACCTCGCCGGCGAACGGACCGAACCCGGTCTTGTAGGGCATCGCCCGCGCGGTCATCGCCATCGTGAGGTTGGTGCGCCCGTGGTAGGCGTGGTCGAGCACCAGCACCGCGGGGCGGCCGGTGGCGCGACGGGCGATCTTCACCGCGTTCTCCACGGCCTCGGCGCCGGAGTTCACCAGCACCGACCGCTTGTCGTGGGCGCCCGGCGTCACGCGCGCGAGCCCCTCGCAGACGGCGACGTACTCCTCGTAGGGGCTGATCATGAAGCAGGTGTGCGTGAAGTCCGCCGCCTGCGCAGCGACCGCCGCCGTGACCTCGGGCGCGCTGGCACCGACCGACGTCACCGCGATCCCGGAGCCCAGGTCGATCAGCACGTTGCCGTCGACATCCTCGAGGACCGCACCCGCGGCCCGTGCCACGTAGACCGGCAGGGTCGAGGACACGCCGGCCGCCACCGTGGCCGCGCGGCGCGCACCGAGGGCGACGGAGCGCGGCCCCGGGATCGCGGTGCGCAGGACGCGCCGCTGCTCGAGCGGGGACACGGGGGCGGAAACGGTGGTCATGAGGGGACGCTAGTGCCGATCTCGTGCCCGGGAAAGAACGGCACGACGAAATCCGACGACCGGACCCCGCACTCCTCCGGCCACGCGCCTGGGTGATCCAGGCGCGCGTCCAGGAGGTTCTCAGCGACGGGGGGCAAGATGGGGTCGCGCGGTCGACGGCGGCCCCGCCCTGCCGCGTGCGTGCAGGTTCCTGACGGAGGGGTCGATGGCGTACCTGGTCGCTGTGCTCGTCGTGGTCGTCGTGCTGCTGCTGTCGATCGCGCTGCACGAGGTGGGTCACATGGTGCCCGCCAAGCGCTTCGGCGTGCGCGTGAGCCACTACATGGTCGGCTTCGGTCCGACTCTGTGGTCCCGCACCAAGGGTGAGACCGAGTACGGCCTCAAGGCGATCCCGCTGGGCGGCTACGTGCGGCTCGTCGGCATGTACCCACCCGGACCCGCGGTGGGCAACCCGTCGGCGCGGACGTGGCTCGGCCGGCTGGCTCAGGACGCCCGCCAGGCCAGCGCCGAGGAGATCCGGCCGGGCGAGGACGCCCGCGCCTTCTACCACCTGTCGACGCCGAAGAAGCTGGTCGTGATGCTCGGCGGGCCGGTGATGAACCTGCTCATCGCGTTCGTGCTCATGGCGATCGTGCTGATCGGGTTCGGCCTGCCGCAGACCTCCACGACGCTGACCAGCGTCTCGCAGTGCGTCATCCCCGCGGACGCGGACCAGACGCGCGACTGCCTGCCGTCGGACGTCGCGGCTCCGGCCGCTGCGGCGGGCATCGAGCCGGGCGACACCATCGTCTCGTTCGACGGCACCACGATCACCTCGTGGGACCAGCTCTCGGGCCTGATCCGGGACACCGGCGAGGAGGCCGTGCCGCTCGTCGTCGAGCGCGACGGCGAGCCCGTGGACCTGACCATCACGCCGATCGTCGCCGAGCGCCCGGTGTACGACGAGAACGACGAGCTGGTGCTCGACAGCGCCGGCGACGTCGTCACCGAGCCGGTCGGGTTCCTGGGCATCACGCCGTCGCGCGAGATGGTGCGGCAGTCGCCGCTCAGCGTGCCCGGCGTCGTGGCCGACACCACCTGGCAGACCGTCTCGGTCGTGGCGACGCTGCCCAGCCGCGTGGTCGACCTGGTCCAGTCGCAGGTGAACGGCACCGAGCGGGACATCAACAGCATCGTGGGCGTGGTCGGCATCGGCCGGTTCGCCGGGGAGATCGCCTCCACCGACGGCATCGAGTGGCAGATCAAGGCGGCCTCGCTGCTGCAGATGCTCGCCGCGCTCAACATCGCGCTGTTCGTGTTCAACCTCATCCCGCTGCCGCCGCTCGACGGCGGGCACGTGGTCGCTGCGCTGTGGGAAGGGGTCCGGCGGCAGGTCGCGCGTCTGCGCGGGCTGCCCCGACCGGGTCCCTTCGACTCCGCGAAGCTCGTCCCGCTGGCGTACTCGGTGTTCGTGGTGCTCGGCGCGGTCGGTCTGCTGCTCATCTACGCCGACATCGTCAACCCGGTCCAGCTCTGACCCGTGGGGGCCGTGGGGTGATCTCGTGCACACCGGCCCCTGCGGGACCGGCGCGGCGTGCACCGGGTGCGATGATGACGACGTGAGCATCCCGATCAGCCTCGGCATGCCGGAGGCGCCCCCCTTGGTCCTGGCCCCCCGGCGCAAGACGCGCAAGATCAAGGTCGGCAAGATCGACGTCGGCGGTGACGCGCCGGTCAGCGTGCAGTCGATGTGCACCACCCAGACCACGGACATCAACTCGACCCTGCAGCAGATCGCGGAGCTGACGGCCGCCGGGTGCGACATCGTCCGCGTGGCGGTGCCGACCCAGGACGACGCCGACGCGCTGCCTGCCATCGCGCACAAGTCACAGATCCCCGTGATCGCGGACATCCACTTCCAGCCCAAGTACGTGTTCGCCGCCATCGACGCCGGCTGCGCCGCGGTCCGCGTGAACCCCGGCAACATCCGCAAGTTCGACGACCAGGTCAAGGAGATCGCCCGAGCGGCCACCGACGCCGGCACGTCGATCCGGATCGGCGTCAACGCCGGCTCCCTGGACCCGCGGCTGCTCGCCAAGTACGGGAAGGCCACCCCCGAGGCACTCGTGGAGTCCGCCGTGTGGGAGGCGTCGCTGTTCGAGGAGCACGGGTTCCGCGACTTCAAGATCTCGGTCAAGCACAACGACCCGGTCATCATGGTCCGCGCGTACGAGCTGCTCTCCGAGCGCGGTGACTGGCCCCTGCACCTCGGCGTCACCGAGGCCGGGCCGGCGTTCCAGGGCACCATCAAGTCCGCGACCGCGTTCGGCGCCCTGCTGAGCAAGGGCATCGGCGACACCATCCGCGTGTCCCTGTCCGCGCCTCCCGTCGAGGAGGTCAAGGTCGGCATCCAGATCCTGCAGTCGCTCAACCTGCGTCCGCGCAAGCTCGAGATCGTGTCGTGCCCCTCGTGCGGCCGGGCGCAGGTCGACGTCTACTCGCTGGCCGAGCGCGTGACCGCCGGGCTGGAGGGCATGGAGGTGCCGCTGCGCGTCGCCGTCATGGGCTGCGTCGTCAACGGGCCGGGCGAGGCCCGCGAGGCTGACCTCGGTGTCGCGTCCGGCAACGGCAAGGGCCAGATCTTCGTCCGCGGCCAGGTCATCAAGACCGTCCCCGAGGCGCTCATCGTCGAGACCCTGATCGAGGAGGCCATGCGCCTCGCCGAGAGCATGGACCCCGTCGAGTCCGGCGCCGGTGCGCCGGTGGTCACGGTCCGCTGACGGCGGTGCCCGCACGCCGCGTTCACTCGATCGACATGTCGGACATCGGGTGAAGCGGACCCCCGTGGTGCAGGATCTACCCATGGTGCAACGCCGCGCTGCGCTCGTCGAGGGACGGACCGGGGGCCGGGTCCTCGGCGACGGCGACCTCGCGGGTGCCCTGGCCGTGTGCGCGCGCGACGCGGTCGGCTCCGTGCTCGCGACGGCGCGACTCGAGCAGGCCGTCGGCCGGACGCTCCGCGCCGCCGGGGGCACCCTGTGGGGCTACGAGGAGGACGGCGAGCTCCTGGCCGTCTGCTACGCCGGCGCCAACATGGTCCCCGTCATCCCGGTGGACGACCCGCACGTGGCGCGCCGCGCCCTCGACGCCTTCGCGGGGCTCGCGCGCGGTCAGGGTCGGCGCTGCTCGTCGATCGTCGGCCCGGCCGACGGCGTGCTCGCCCTGTGGAGCCGGCTCCGCACGGTCTGGCCGGCCGCCCGCGAGGTGCGCGACGACCAGCCGTCGATGGTCATCGAGCACGCGCCGCTGGTGACGGCCGACCCGAGGGTGCGCCGGTCGCGACCCGAGGAGTTCGACGTGGTCCTGCCCGCCTGCGTGCGGATGTTCACCGAGGAGGTCGGCTACTCGCCGGTGAGCGGACCCGGCGGGCCGTACGAGACGCGCGTGCACGGCCTGATCGCGCAGGGCCGGTCGTTCGTCCGCATCGACCCGGTCGACTCGCCGGACCGCGCGCACGGGGACGTGGTGTTCAAGGCCGAGCTGGGTGCCGTCGCTGGGGGAGTGGCGCAGGTGCAGGGCGTCTGGGTCCCTCCCCACCGGCGCGGTGAACGGCTCTCCGAGTCCGGGATGGCCGCCGTGGTGCAGATCGCCCGCGGCGAGGTGGCGCCCCTGGTGTCCCTGTACGTGAACAGCTACAACGAGCGCGCGCTGGCGGCGTACCGCGCTGTCGGCTTCCGCCAGGTCGGCACGTACGCGACCGTCCTCTTCTAGCGCAGCAGGCGGGACATTCGCCGGTCCGCCAGCGGCTTCCCGCCCGTCTGGCACGTCGGGCAGTACTGCAGCGAGGAGTCGGCGAACGACACCTCGTGCACGGTGTCGCCGCACGGGACGTCGTTCCAGCCCGGGCACGGCTGACCCGTCCGCCCGTGCACCTTCATCCCGCGGCGCTTGGCGTCCTTGAGCTCGGCGGCCGGCTTCCCGGAGGCGGAGCCGACCGCACCGGTGAGCACCTCCCGGATCGCCTCCCACAGCGTGCGGGTGCGCTCGGCGTCGAACGACCTCGTCATCGCGAACGGGCTCATCCGGGCGGCCAGCAGGATCTCGTCGGAGTAGGCGTTGCCGATGCCGGCGATCGTCCCCTGGTCGCGCAGCAGGCCCTTGACCTGCTGGTTGCGGGCCGCGAGCAGCTCGGCGAGGCGGTCCTCGGTGAACTCGTCGGACAGCGGCTCGACGCCGAGCGTGGCGATCTGCGGGACGTCCGACGGGTCCTCGACCACGTGGACCGCGAGCCGCTTGCGCGTGCCGGCCTCCGTCAGGTCGAACCCGGAGCCGTCGTCGAGCCGGACCCGCAGCGCCAGCGGTGACTTGCCGGGGCGGACCGGGTTGGTCGACAGCTGCTCCGACCAGCGCACCCAGCCGGCTCGCGACAGGTGCCAGATCAGGTGCAGCGGCTCACCGGTGGCGGTCGCGACCATGACGTCCAGCCACTTGCCGTGCCGCTGCACGTCCACGACCGTCCCGCCGACGAGCGCGTCGGGAGGCGGGCGGAAGGTCTTGAGCGCGCTGATGGCGCCGATCGACACCTCGGTGACGGCACGGCCGTCCATCCGCCCACGCAGGAACTGCGCGAGCGCCTCGACCTCGGGCAGCTCCGGCACGGGCACCATCCAACCCCAACTACGCTCCTCCCATGCTGATCCGCCTGTCCCAGCTCTTCTTCCGCACCCTGCGCGAGGACCCGGTCGACGCCGAGGTCGCCAGCCACCGGCTGCTCGTGCGGGCCGGCTACATCCGGCGCGCCGCCCCCGGCATCTACACCTGGCTGCCGCTGGGCCTGCGGGTGCTGGCCAAGGTGGAGCAGGTCGTCCGCGAGGAGATGGCTGCCGCGGGCGCGCAGGAGGTGCACTTCCCGGCGCTGCTGCCCAAGGAGCCCTACGAGGCGACCGGCCGCTGGACCGAGTACGGGCCGAACATCTTCCGGCTCAAGGACCGCAAGGGCGGTGACTACCTGCTCGCGCCGACGCACGAGGAGATGTTCACGCTGCTGGTCAAGGACCTGTACTCGTCGTACAAGGACCTTCCCCTGGCGCTCTACCAGATCCAGACGAAGTACCGCGACGAGGCGCGTCCGCGCGCCGGGCTCATCCGCGGGCGCGAGTTCATCATGAAGGACGCCTACTCGTTCGACGTCGACGACGCGGGCCTGGCGGCCTCCTACCAGCGCCAGCGCGACGCCTACGAGCGGATCTTCGGCCGCCTCGGCCTCGAGTACGTCATCGTCGCCGCGACGTCGGGCGCGATGGGCGGCTCGCGCTCCGAGGAGTTCCTCACGCCGACCGCGATCGGCGAGGACACGTTCGTCCGCTCGCCGGGTGGGTACGCCGCGAACGTCGAGGCGGTCACCACGGTGGTGCCCGACGCGGTCCCGTTCGACGACGCCCCCGCGGCGCACGTCGAGGACACCCCGGACACGCCGACCATCGACACGCTGGTGGCCGTCGCCAACGAGCGGTTCGCGCGCCCCGACCGGCCGTGGACCGCGGCCGACACGCTCAAGAACGTCGTCCTCGCCCTGGTGCACCCGAGCGGCGAGCGCGAGCTGCTGGTCGTCGGGCTGCCCGGCGACCGCGAGGTGGACCTCAAGCGGCTCGAGGCCGCCGTCGCGCCCGCCGAGGTCGAGGCCGCCGGGGACGCCGACTTCGCCGGGCACCCGGAGCTGGTCCGCGGCTACCTCGGGCCCGACGTCCTCGGCCCGAACGTCCCGGTCGCCGACGGGCAGGAGCGCACCGCCATACGGTACCTGCTCGACCCGAGGGTCGTCGTGGGCACCCGCTGGATCACCGGCGCCAACGCGCACGGCAAGCACGTGTTCGACCTGGTGGCCGGCCGGGACTTCACCGCGGACGGCACGGTCGAGGCCGCCGAGGTGCGCGCCGGAGACCCGGCCCCGGACGGCTCCGGCCCGCTGGAGCTCGCGCGCGGCATCGAGATCGGCCACATCTTCGCCCTCGGTCGCAAGTACGCCCAGGCCCTCGGCCTGACCGTGCTGGACCAGAACGGCAAGGCGCAGGTGGTGACGATGGGCTCCTACGGCATCGGTGTCACTCGCGTCCTCGCCGCGCTCGCCGAGGCCAACAACGACGAGCGCGGGCTGGCCTGGCCGGCGGACGTCGCCCCCGCGCACGTGCACGTGGTGGCCACCGGCAAGGACCCCGCCGTGTTCGAGGCGGCCGAGGCGCTCGCCACCGAGCTGTCGTCGCGCGGCGTCGAGGTGCTCTACGACGACCGCCCGGGCAAGGTCTCGCCCGGCGTCAAGTTCGCCGATGCGGAGCTCCTGGGCGTCCCGCTGGTGGTCGTGGTGGGCCGCGGGCTCGCGGAGGGCGTGGTGGAGGTGCGTCCGCGCGTCGGCGGGACCACCGAGCAGGTGCCCGTGGCCGACGCGGCCGACCGCGTCGCGGCGCTCGTCGCGGAGCTGCTCGCGGACTGAGGGACGTGCGTCAGCCGGTGGGCTGCTGCGCGCGCTCCGGCAGGCCCGGGAACGGCACGTGGGTGGCGCCCCAGGCGGCGGCGTCGTCGGTCGCGCGCCGCAGTCCCTGGACGAGCGTGGACCGGCTGCCCGCACCGGCCTGCGC
>NZ_CAURTV010000038.1:0-29969 GCF_963527515.1 uncultured Cellulomonas sp.
GCGGCACTCCGACCACCGCGCAGCCCGCGCCGACGCCGTGGTGGGTGCCCGGCGCCGGCGCCGTGGCCCTCGTCGCGGGCGCCGGTCTCGCGGCCCTCGCGGTGCCGCAGCAGAACCCCGTCGCGGTCGTCGGCGGTGTGGCGCTGGCGGAGACCGGTCTGATCCTGCTCCTCGCAGCGGCGCTCGGGGCTCTCGAGCGCGTCCGGGCCACCGGCGCGGTGACTGCGTACGTGCTGCGTGACGCCGCTCGGCACCCGGTGCGGGTGCTGCCCGCGGTGGCGGCCAGCGTCGCACTCGTCGCCGCCGTCACGGCCGCGGTCTCCTTCCAGACGACGCATCATGACGCGCACCAGCGGATGAATGAGTCCGCGCTGCCGTCCGACACGGGCACGAACATGGTCGTCGTCGGTGCCGGTGTGCTGGCCGTCCTGGTGGTCACGTGGGTGATGACGGCGCTGGCCGCCCAAGAGGCGCAGGCCGAGCTGGAGACGCTCGAGGTTCTCGGGGCGGCGCCGGGGACACGGCGGCGGATCGTCGCTGCGCAGGCGGGGCTCGTCGCGGTCGCCGGGACGCTGTGCGGCATTCCTGCGGGACTCGCGCTCGGCGTCCTGGCCGTGCAGTTCCAGGCGAGCCAGGTCATCTCCGGCGGGCGGCCGGCTCCGCCGTTCGTGGTCCCGTGGGAGGTCGTGCTGGTCCTCGCCGTCGCGGTGCCGGTCGTCGTCTCCGGACTCGCGGCCCTCACCGTGCGGACGGAGGTGCGGCTCACCCGCCACGCGGACCGCTGAGGCCGAGACGGGCGAGGCCCCCGCATCCGGAGGGGATGCAGGGGCCTCGTCGTGCAGGCAGTCTGCGTCAGACGCGGTACATCGCCGTCATCGGGCAGTTGAACGGGTCGCGGTCCGGCTTCCCGACCGTGTTCAGGTACTTCACGATGATCGAGTACGACCGCGGCAGGGAGACCTGCACGTACGGGATGTTGTGCTCGCGGCAGTACGCCTCGACGATCGGCTTGGCGCGGCGCAGGGACGCACGGGGCATCGACGGGAACAGGTGGTGCTCGACCTGGTGGTTGAGCCCGCCCATGAGCACGTCGACCCACTTGCCGCCGCCGATGTTCCGGCTGGTCAGCACCTGGCGGCGCAGGAAGTCGAGGCGCGAGTCCTTCGGGATCAGCGGCATGCCCTTGTGGTTCGGCGCGAACGAGGCGCCCATGTAGAACCCGAAGACGCCCATCTGCACGGCGAGGAACACCAGCGCGATCGGCCAGGACATGGTCAGCAGCACCAGGGCGAGCCCGCCGCCGAGGCGGATGGTCATCATGACGATCTCCGCGGCGCGGTGCTCCAGCTTGTCGCGCGACGACAGCCGCTTGACGGCGGCCACGTGCAGGGCGACGCCCTCGAGGAACAGCAGGGGGAAGAAGAACCAGCCCTGGTGGTTCAGATACCAGACGGCCAGCTTCGAGGTGCGCTTCGCGGCCTGGTCGGGCGTGAACGCCAGGGCCTCGATCTCGATGTCGGGGTCCGTGTCGATCTTGTTCGGGTTGGCGTGGTGGCGCGTGTGCTTGCGCTGCCACCAGCCGTAGCTGAGGCCGACGAACAGGTCGGCGAGGACCAGCGAGGCCCAGTTGTTGGCGCGGCCGTCGGAGAAGATCTGGCGGTGCGCGGCGTCGTGCCCGAGGAACGCGATCTGCGTGAGGATCACCGCGGCGGCGAAGGCGACGGCCACCTGCCACCAGGAGTCACCGACCAGGATGATCGTGGTGATCAGCGCGGCGACCGACAGGACCGCGGCGGACAGGCGCACGGCGTAGTGCGCGGGCCGGCGCTTCATGAGGCCGGCGGCCTGGACCGTGCGGGTCAGCTCCGTGAAGTCGCTGACGGCGCGGTCGCGCGGTCGGTTGGGTGTCGGGGTGAGCGTCGAGGAGCTCATGGGCATCCGTCCTGTCGGTCGTGCGAAACGTGTGCGCGGCGCGAGTGCGGTCGGGATGAGCAAGATCGGAAGGCGCCTCGGTGATGATGCAACGAGACCCCGGCCACAAGGCCGGGGTCTCGTGCGATGAGCTATGAGCTCAGATCAGCTCGCTCAGAGAGGCGTGATGTTCGAGGCCTGCGGGCCCTTGGGGCCCTGCGTGACCTCGAACTGGACCTTCTGGTTCTCCTCGAGCGTGCGGTAGCCGCTCGTGGTGATGGCGCTGTAGTGCGCGAAGACGTCGGGTCCGCCGTCCTCGGGGGCGATGAAGCCGAAGCCCTTCTCGGCGTTGAACCACTTCACGGTGCCAACAGGCATGATGTTCTCTTCTCTCACGTGCGGTATGGACAACTCCCGGGTGACCGGGACCGGTATTCACGGTGTTCGTCGTCCGTCTCCGAGGTGGTCCTCGAGAACGTCCTGCCAAGTCTCCTTGGCCGTCATGACAAGCGATTCACTGCGACTACGGGGCCAACCGTACGGCACTATGGGTCGAAGTGGGAACGTATGACGTGAACTTGCTTGCTCACAGCCCCCGGTGCGGAGGGCGTGAGCCGCTGGGGCGTGCCTGCGGCGAGCCGGTGCGATGAGCGAGCACGACGACCGTTGTCCGTGCGGGTCCGGTGACACGTACGTCGACTGCTGCGGCCAGTTCCTCGCCGCAGGACGGCGGGCACCGACCGCGGAGGCCCTCATGCGGTCCCGCTACTCCGGGTTCGCCACCGGGGCCACGCACTACCTGCTGGTCACCTGGCACCCGAGCACCCGGCCGGACGAGCTGGAGCTCGACGCGAACATGGTCTGGCGCCGGCTGGACATCCTGCGCACCGACGCCGGTGGACCGTGGGACGACACCGGGACCGTCGAGTTCGTCGCCCACTACCGGCTGGAGGACGGCACCGCGATCGGCCAGCGCGGGCGGCTGCACGAGACCAGCCGCTTCGTGCGCGAGGACGGCCGCTGGCTGTACGTCGACGGGGGCATCGACGCCTGAGGGGCGCCCTGCGCCGAACGGGTGAATCGCGTACCCGGCACAACCGCCGGGCCGCCTGGTGCGTCTCAGGGGGCACCACGATGTCGCGACGCTCGGCTCCAGGAGGCAGCACGCATGGGTGACGACCGCCTGGCCGCGCTGGCCCGGGAGCGAGGACCGAACCTGGTCGCGTACGCCTACCTGCTGACGGGTGACGACGCGTCGGCCCAGGACGTCGTCCAGGAGGCGCTCGTCCGGACCTTCTCCCGGCGTCGTTCCGGAGCCGACGTCGAGTGGCTGGAGGCCTACGTGCGCCGGGCGATCCTGCACGTCTACCTCGACGGCTACCGCAAGCGTCGACGCTGGTCGGTGCTGGCTCCGGTCCTCGCGGAGGAGCGCGTCGCTCCCGAGGGCCCCGACGTCACGGCGGTCCGTCGGGCGGACGTCCGCGCCGCCCTGGCGATGCTCGCTCCCCAGCAGAGGGCGGCGGTCGTGCTCCACCACGTCGACGACCTGTCGGTCCGTGAGGTCGCCGCGTCGATGGAGGTCTCCGAGGGCACGGTCAAGCGGTACCTCCACGAGGCGCGGCAGAAGCTCGGCTCCCTCCTGGCGCACGACGACGGCGACCGCATCGATGTCACGACAGTCTGGAGGCCACGGTGAGCGACGACTTCCGCACGGGGATCGACGAGCTGATGGAGGAGGTCGCGGATCGCCACCGGAGCGGTCCCGGCCTGTCCGTCGCCGCGGTCGAGCGCACGGCGCGACGTCGTCGGCTCCGGCACGAGTCGGTCCTCGCCGCAGGCGCCCTGGCGGTGGTCGCGGTGCTCGCGCTCTCGGCGACCGCCCTGGCGCACCGGACGGCACCGATCCCGCCGGCGTCCACCCCGAGCCCTCCGGCCACGCCGTCTCCCTCGGTGTCGCCGACGCCCGGCCCGTCGCCCACCACGGTCCAGCTCGCCGCCAAGGAGTCACCCACGGAGCCGGACGCCCTGCCGATGACCGACGCGACATGGGGCGGTGTGGGACCGGGGTGGACGCTCACGCTCTTCTCGACGATGAGCATCGTCGGCGAGGAAGGCAGCTACGGCCACTTCGACCCGGCCGGCCGGCAGGCGCTCTTCCTCGTCGCGCCCGACGGCACCACCTACCGCCTCGTGTCCCTGGTGGTCGATGGCGACGCCCAGGTCATGTGGTGGGACGCGACGGCCCGCAGTGCCTGGGTCTTCGTCAAGGGGCTCGGCGAGAGCTGGGACCAGGTCCAGGTGGACCTGGGAACCGGCGACCAGACCCGGTCGTTCCTGGGATCGGCAGACCCCGCGCCGGTGCTGCAGCTGGCCGACGGCAGGGTGCTGTGGGTCGACGCCAACCCGTACTTCCCGACGTCCCTGGGAGGCATGTACTGGCACGAGGTCGACGGGTCGTTCTCGAGCATCACCGGCACGACGGGGATCGTCGGCGACGCCTTGCTGGACAGACCCACGGATCGTCTCGTGTACCTCGCTCCGGGGGCCATCGACGGCGCACTGGCCCGCATCTCGTACGGCCTCACGTCCGGCTCGACCGAGTCGGACGACCTGGGCACCCCGCCGTCGGGGACGGCGTGCAGCGTGCACGACGTCGTCGACATCTCGACCGTCGTCGTCTGCGACGACCCCGAGGGGTTCGGGCAGCTCTTCTACGACGTCACGGGCGCCGGCGAGTGGCGACCCGTCCCCGAGCCCGCCGGGCCGACCCGCCTGATCCAGCCGATGCTGACCTGCGGTGCGCCCGACCTGCCGTGGAGCCCGTCGGGGCGTGCCCTGCCCGAGGCGCTCGTGGCGCAGGGCTGGCGCGACGCCTTCACGCTGCCGGAGCGTGCGGGAGCGCCGTTGCCCATCCCGACCCTCTCCTGCGGGGGCTGACCACCGGCGGGCGAGTGTGGGTGACCGGGTGCACGATGCCGACATGCTTCTCGCCGAGGTCGCGACGACGTCGTCCGCGCTGGCGACCACGCGCTCCCGGCTGGCCAAGCGCGCGCTGCTGGTGGACCTGCTGCGACGGACCCCTCCCCAGGACGTCGGGATCGTGTCCCGGTACCTCGGCGGTCAGCTGCGCCAGCGGCGGACCGGCCTGGGCTGGCGGTCGCTGAGCACGCTGCCGACGCCGGCCGACGAGCCGCGCCTGACGGTGACGGGCGTCGACGCCACCTTCGAGTCGATGTCCAGGCTCGAGGGACCGGGCTCAGTGCTGAGCAGGAACGCGCTGGCGGCGGAGCTGTTCGGGGCCGCCACGGCGGACGAGCAGCGGCTCCTGGCAGGGCTGGTCACCGGGGAGCTGCGGCAGGGGTCGCTCGACGCGCTCCTGCTCGACGCGGTCGCCGAGGCCGCCGGTGTCCCGCCCGAGACCGTCCGCCGCGCGGCCATGCTCGCGGGAGACACCGAGCCGGTCGCCGTCGCCGCGCTGACCTCTCCGGACCCGGCGGGCGCGCTGGCCGCCTTCCACCTGGTGGTCGGGCGGCCGGTGCGGCCCATGCTGGCGCAGTCGGCACCCGACGTGGACCGCGCGTGGGCCAGCCTCGGGCCCGGTCCGGTGGTCGTCGACGCCAAGCTCGACGGCATCCGCATCCAGGTCCACCGCACCGGCGACGACGTGCGGGTGTTCACGCGGAGCCTGGACGACATCACGAGCCGGGTCCCGGAGATCGTCGCGCACGTCCGAGCCATGCCGGCGTCGGACCTCGTGCTCGACGGCGAGGCGCTGGCCGTCGGCCCGGACGGGCGGCCGCGACCGTTCCAGGAGACGTCGGCGCGCTCCGCCACCCGGGACGCCGAGGTGGCCGCCGCCGTCACCCTGACCCCGTTCTTCTTCGACTGCCTGCACGTCGACGGCACCGACCTGCTGGACGAGCCGCTGCACCGACGGCTCGACGCGCTCGACGCCGTCGCCAGCTCCTCCGTCGTGGGACGGCTGGTCACCAGCGACGTCGACGCCGCCCGGACCTACTTCTCGGACACGGTGCGCGCCGGCCAGGAGGGTGTGGTCATCAAGGCGGCCGACGCCCCGTACGAGGCCGGTCGGCGCGGCGCCGCGTGGATCAAGGTGAAGCCCCGGAACACCCTCGACCTGGTGGTCCTCGCGGTCGAGCGGGGGTCGGGGCGCCGCACGGGCTTGCTGTCGAACATCCACCTGGGTGCCCGGGACCGCGACGGGTTCGTCATGCTGGGCAAGACGTTCAAGGGCATGACCGACCAGATGCTCCGGTGGCAGACGGAGCGGTTCACCGAGCTGGCCGAGGGCCCGACGGACGGGTACGTGGTGCACGTGCGGCCGGAGCAGGTGGTGGAGATCGCGTTCGACGGGCTGCAGCGCTCCTCTCGCTATCCCGGCGGGCTCGCGCTGCGGTTCGCCCGGGTGGTGCGCTACCGGGACGACAAGACGGCCGCGGAGGCGGACACGATCGAGACGGTCCGGGCGCTCGCGGGCTGAGCGGCGCTGCCGTCGGCCCGGTCGTACGGTGGGTGCGTCAGGGTCGTCGACGTCGACGAGAACGGAACGCGCCCATGTCTCGCACCTACACCGTCGGGTACTTCGTCGGAAGCCTCTCGTCCACCTCCATCAACCGGGTCCTGGCCAAGGCGCTCATCGGCCTCGCGCCCGACGACCTCGAGTTCGTCGAGCTACCCATCGGCAACCTCCCGCTGTACAGCCCGGACTTCGACGCCGAGTACCCGCCGGAGGCCCAGGCGCTCAAGGCCTCGCTGGCCGGGGTGGACGCAGTCCTGTTCGTCACCCCGGAGTACAACCGGTCCATCCCCGGGGCGCTGAAGAACGCCATCGACTGGGCGTCGCGACCCTGGGGGGAGAACTCGTTCGACCACCTGCCGGCCGCCGTGATCGGGGCGTCCATCGGGGCCATCGGCACCGCCGTGGCCCAGCAGAGCCTGCGCGCGGTGCTCAGCTTCTGCAACGCCCGGCAGATGACCGCACCGGAGGCGTACATCCACTTCTCCCCGGACGTGTTCACCCCGGACGGGACGGTCCACGACGAGTCGACGGCCGCCTTCCTGCGCACGTACATGACGGAGTTCCACGACCACCTGGTGCGCGTCCTGACAGTCCTGCCGCGCGGGTGAACCTGTTCCGTCGATCCACCCCGTGGACCCTGGCGGACTGGGCGCAGCGGCACGCCGACGCGCCTGAGACCTACCGCGTGCCGACTGCCGAGGTGCTGGCGACCGTGCAGGTGGGCGACCGGGTCAAGCTGGTCGTCGTGCCGCGCGACGGCCTCGAGGAGCGTCTGTGGGTCCGCGTGACCGAGGTGGGTCCCGACGAGCTCGCGGGGAACCTGGCCAGCGATCCCGCCGAGCTGCGGGGGCTGCGCGCGGGCGACGCCGTGCGGTTCGAGCGGCGGCACGTGGTCGCGGTCGCGCGCCAGGACCCCGGTGCTACGGTCGGAAAGTGACTCCGGAGGAGCTCGAGAACCTCGCTCACCTGCGTCGCGCCAGGGACCTCATCGACCGCGAGTACGCCCAGCCGCTGGACGTCCCGACGATGGCGCGCAAGGCGCTCATGTCCCCCGCGCACTTCTCCCGGCAGTTCCGTGCAACCTACGGCGAGACCCCCTACAGCTACCTGATGACCCGCCGGATCGAGCGCGCGATGGCGATGCTGAGGGCCGGGGCCAGCGTCACGGACGCGTGCATGGCGGTCGGCTGCACGTCGCTCGGCTCGTTCAGCTCCCGGTTCACCGAGATCGTCGGCGAGACCCCGACGCAGTACCGCCGGCGCGAGCACCCCGCCGAGAGGGCGATGCCGGGATGCGCGGTCACGACGCGCACCCGCCCGGTCCGGGACGCATCGAGCAGGAACGCATCGAGCAGGAACGCATCGAGCAGGATCGGAGAAGCGACCGCGGGTGAGCCGGTCCTAGCGTCGAGGTCATGACGATCTCACTGCAGTTCACGAACATCACCGTCAACGACGTCGACGAGGCGATCGCCTTCTACGCCGACTCCCTGGGCCTCAAGGTCCAGAACGACGTGTCGTCCGGCGAGCACCGCTGGGTGACGCTCGGCACCGACGCCCAGCCCGGCCTCGGCATCGTCCTGTCCGACCCGCACGCGGGCCGGTCGAAGGCTGACGGGGACGCGATCCAGGAGCTCCTGACCAAGGGCGTCCTGCCGATGATCGTGTTCACGTCCGACGACCTGGACGCGACCTACGAGACCCTGCGCGCCTCCGGCGCCGAGGTGCTGCAGGAGCCGATCCAGCAGGACTGGGGGCCGCGCGAGTGCGCGTTCCGGGACCCGTCGGGCAACATGGTCCGGATCAGCCAGGCCACCTGAGCGCTGACCGGGTGGGCTAGCGTCGGCGCGTGCACCCCGCCCGCTCCGCCCGGCCCAGCCGATGAGCACCGCCACCGTGATCGGCGGCGGACCGGCGGGCCTGATCGCCGCCGAGGTGCTGGCGCGGGAGGGCGTCACGGTCACGGTCTTCGACCGGATGCCGTCGCCCGGCCGCAAGTTCCTCCTGGCCGGGCACGGCGGGCTGAACATCACGCACTCGGAGGACCGGGAGCCGTTCCTCGCCCGCTACGGCGCCGCCGCCGAACACCTCCAGCCGATGCTGGAGGTCTTCGGCCCGCAGGACCTGCGGGACTGGTGCGCCGGCCTGGGTGAGCCGACCTTCGTCGGCTCCAGCGGGCGGGTGTTCCCCCGCTCGTTCCGGGCGACGCCGCTGGTCCGCGCGTGGCTGGCGCGGTTGGCCGACCTGGGCGTGCGCATCGAGCGGCGGCACCGCTGGGTCGGGTGGACTGACCAGCCGGGCGGGCTGCGGTTCACCGACGCCGCCGGGGGACCGGCCGAGGTCACCAGCGACGTCGCCGTCTTCGCGCTCGGCGGCGCGTCGTGGCCCCGGCTCGGCTCGGACGGCGGGTGGCTCGGGCCGTTCACCGAGCGGGGGGTGGCCGTCGTGCCCCTGCGCCCGGCGAACGTGGGGGTGCGGGTCGGGTGGACCGCCACGTTCGCGGACCGGTTCGAGGGCACGCCGCTCAAGCACGTCGGGCTGACCGTGCGGGGACGCGCCGGCCGACCGGCGCGCGGCGACGCGATGGTCACCCGGACGGGTCTCGAAGGGGGACCGGTGTACGCGATCGGCGCGGCCATCCGGGACGCCGTCGACGCGGACGGAGCCTGCGTCCTCGAGGTGGACCTGCGGCCGACGCTCACCGTCGAGCAGCTCACCGAGCGGCTGCAGCGGAGGCGACCCAAGGACTCCGGCTCCACCTGGCTGCGACGCACCCTCGGCCTCGAGCCGGTGGCGATCGGGCTGCTCCGGGAGGCGGCCGGCGGCCCGCTGCCGACCGACCCGGCGGCGACGGCCGCGCTGCTCAAGGCGGTGCCGGTGCTGGTGACCGAGCCGATGCCGATCGGGCGGGCCATCTCGACAGCGGGAGGCATCGCGTGGTCGGAGGTCGACGAGTCGCTCATGCTGCGGCGGGTGCCAGGGACCTTCGTGGCCGGCGAGATGCTCGACTGGGAGGCGCCCACCGGCGGGTACCTGCTGCAGGCGTCGTTCAGCACCGGGGTCGTCGCGGCGCGGGGAGCCCTGAGCCGGCTCGGGTGATCCCCTATATTCGCGCCAGGGGGTGGGGGATGGACGACACCTATCGCTGGGTCCTGCGAGGGGCGTGGGGGCTGCTCGCGGTGGTCCTCGTGGCGCTCCTGACGCTGGCGGTCGTGCTGCTGGTACGCACCGACGTGTTCGCCTCCGGTCCGCTCGACGACGAGCAGGTGAAGAGCCTCTGGGCCTTCCTCGGGGTTGCCCTCGGAGCCGTCGCGACGACGATCGGCGCGCTGCTCACCGCGCAGAGCCAGCGGCGTGCGCAGGCGGCGGCGGAGCTCGACCGCGCGGCGACGGAACGGCAGAACGCGGAGACCGAGAACCGGCTCACGCTCGACACGACCGCCCGGGTGCTCGAGCTGATCTCGGAGAACGGCCAGTACGCGCCCAAGGCCCGGGTCGGCGGTGCGCTGTCGACGCTGATGGAGCTGCGCGGCGGGTCCGCAGCGATCCGCCTGCTGAGCGACCTGTGGGACGCCGACGCCATCGGCACCGCGACGGCGGTGTGGCTGGTCGACCGCGTCCTGCTGGAGGACTACGACGACGAGGCCAAGGCGCAGGCGGCCGCTCTGCTGACGCTGCACCCGGACAAGCTCCTGCCGCGACCGGACCGGCCCGACGAGGTCTGGTTCGAGTGGCCACAGGCCCTGAGGGCCGCCTCGGCGCCCGACCGCTTGCCGGCCGCCGCCCAGATGGGCGCAGTCGTCACCGCCGTGCGAGTGCTGCAGACCCGCCGCCCGGAGTGGTGGGCCCGCAGCGACCCCTTCCCGATGGAGACGCTGCAGTGGGCGTCGACGGGGCCTGCCGGGTTCCTGGCCGCCCCGTGCCTGCTGCGTCTGCTGGAGCTCGAGGTGGCCCAGCACTTCTACTGGTTCCCGGACGAGGCCGAGCTCGAGGCCCTCCGTCTCTCGGTGGAGCGCTTCACGCCCGAGCCGTACGTCGAGGGCTTCCTCGACGAGCTGGGCGCGTGGGCGAAGGGCCGGACCGTGCCCGTGCCGGGCCCACCTCCCGTCGGTCGGGACGGTGAGCCTCGACCTGTGCGGACCACCCGCCGCGCGCGCACGACGGCCGCGACGTCGAGGCAGAAGGACCCACCGCCGCCCTAGCTGCAGGACGGGACGCCGATCGCTAGAGGGGCAGCGATCGGTCCTCGACGATCGACCGCATCACGAGCGTGGAGGTGAGTCGCTGGACGCCGGGAAGGGTGGCGAGCTGGTCGTCGTACAGGCGCTGGTAGTCCGCCAGGTCCCGAGCGATGACCCGCAGCAGGTAGTCCGGGTCGCCGAAGAGGCGTTGCGCCTGCAGGACGTTCGGAAGACCGGCGACCGCCGACTCGAAGGCGCCGATGCTGCCACGCGTGGCTTCGCGCATGGTGACGAAGACGAGCGCCGCGAAGCCGAGGCCGAGGGACGCCGGGTCGAGACGGGCGTGGTAGCCCGTGATGACGCCCGCCCGCTCGAGCGCGCGCAGTCGGCGATGACACGGGGACACGCTCAGCTGGACGCGCTCGGCCAGCTCCGTGAGCGTCTGTCGCCCATCCCGTTGCAGCTCGGCAAGGATTGCACGGTCAATCGCGTCCATGCGCGACATTCTTCCACTGAACCGCGGTTCCCGAGCGATTGTTGGAAGCACCTTCGGGAAGTTCCGCCCTAGCCTTTCCAGGCGCCCTCCAACCCGGGTGCTCATCGAGGCGAGGAGCGGGTGTGGACGGCGCAGACGTGCTGGGTTTCTGGGCCGTCTCGATCCTCTTCGTGCTCATCCCGGGGGCTGACTGGGCGTACGCGATCAGCGCAGGTCTTCGAGGACGCGTGGTGGCGCCTGCCGTCGCCGGGATGCTCGCGGGGCACCTGGGTGCGACGTTGCTCGTGGCCGCGGGGGTTGGCGCGCTGGTCGCTCGTGCGCCAGGCCTGCTCGGTGGGTTGACGATCGCCGGTGGCGTGTACCTGGTGTGGCTGGGGTTCCTGACGTTCACGCGGCCGGCGACTCCGCAGGAGAGTGCTGAGGCCTCCACTGGTTCCTCACGCGCGAGGTGGTGGTGGAAGGGGCTGGGTGTCAGTGGGCTGAACCCGAAGGTGTTCCTGCTGTTCCTGGCGCTGCTCCCGCAGTTCACGTCCCGGTTCGCTCCGTGGCCGGTTCCGGCGCAGATCATGGTGCTCGGCCTCATCCATGTCGCGACCTGCGCCGTGGTCTACCTGGCGGTGGCCGTGACCGCGCGGCGCCTGCTGTCCGCCCGGCCGGCCGGGGCGAGGATCATCTCGCGGGTGTCCGGGGCCGTGGTGGTCGGGCTCGGCGTCGCGCTGATCGTTGAGCAGTTGCTCAGGTGACCCCACACCAGCCGCCCACCGAGCCACCTCTTGAGGAGATCCGATGGCTGCCCTGCGCCAACAGACCCGCTTCGACGACTACCTCGCAGCCCGAGACCGAGACGCGGTGACGTTCCGTCAGCACCTGCGCTCGCTCGACGCCGCGATCGAGGAGTGACGACGATGGCGTACTTCGAGCGACTCGACGAGGCCACCTTCCGCCCGACCGAGCACGTCGGCGGTGGCTGGGATCCCGATGAGCAGCACGTCGCGCCCGCCCTCGGCCTCCTCGCCCACGCGGTGGAGGTCGACCAGCGTGGACGCCGCGACCACGAGCTGCAGCTCGCCCGCCTGTCCTACGACATCCTCGGCGCGCTCCCCATCGCCCCGGTCCGCATCACCGTCGAGGTCCTCCGCCCCGGTCGCACCATCGAGCTCGTCCACGCCACTCTCAGCCATGCCGGGCGGCCCGCGGTCGTGCTGCGCGCCTGGCTCCTGCGCAGCTACGACACCGCAGACCAAGCCGGCGGCGCACTGCCCACCATCCCCGGCCCGGACGACACCCCACCGTGGGACCCCGCAAGCATCTGGCCCGGCGGCTTCGTCCGCTCCGTCGAAGCGCGCAGGTACCAGGAGCGACCCGGCCGAGCCGTCTCCTGGGTCCGCCCCACGATGCCGCTGGTCCACGACGAGCAGGTCAGCGCGACTGCCCGCGTCCTCGGCGTGATCGACATCGCCAACGGGATGACCCCGAGGACGCCCACGACCGACGTCGCGTTCCCGAACGTCGACCTGACCGCCCACCTGCTCGCGACTCCGTGCGGCGAGTGGACTGGCTTGGACACCACCGTCGCCTTCGGACCCACCGGGCTGGGCCTGACCCACACCACCATCCACGACACGAGCGGCCTCATCGGCGTCCTCACACAGGCGCTGACGGTCAGACCCGGCTGACGCTCTCACCCGCAGGCAGACGAAGGGCCCGTCACCCACATCGCTGCAGGTGACGGGCCCTTCGGTGCGCGGAGGATGGGGGATTCGAACCCCCGAGGGCTTTCACCCAACACGCTTTCCAAGTGTCTTCGAGGGCGTTCTTCGGCACCCGGCATTGTGTGTCTGCACAGGTCAGCCGCTGATCGTGCACCTAACGGCAAGACGGAGATGACCTCGGACAGATCAAAACTGCTACCAAAACTGCTACCGCCCGCTGAGGGATCTCTCGACGCCGTTGTGGTCGCGGACCACGATGCTCGACGACTCCGCTAGACGGCCATCCCCGTAGGTGTACCGCGGCTGCGCGGGTCACGGGGATCCATACCAGAGGGAGGACCGTGCCGCTGGTCAGCCGTTGGACGCCCAGTCCTCCAAAGGCTGATCCGGCCACTCGACTACTCCGCCCCTGACAAGGACCACCCACTCTCCGACTGCCAGCCGACCAACCGCTCGGCAGCTGCCCGTGCCGGCGTCGTCGGGCCATGCGGTGCTGACCCACCGGAACGCACCTTGGGATGTCTCGAGTCGAAGTGCATGTGTGTCGGCGAGCTCGAAATGGACGACCTCGGCGTTGTGGGCGGATCTGAGCGCACGCTCGGCGGCACGAGGCTGCTTGACCATGAGTGCAAGGCCGACAGGAATGGCGCCGAACGCAACTCCGAGTGCGATCGCGGCCAGCGGTGAATAGACGCCGCCGGTGTGGGTCGCGACGTCCATCACGTGGTCCGGCGCCGTGGGATCGACGACGACCGTGATCACGTCCCCGACGTTGGCGTCAGGCAGGTCACCCCACAAGTCCACGCGCTGCCCGTCCAGAGCGACGGTCACACTGTTCGGCAGTCCCGATCGGGTCGGAAAGCTGCGATCGACTGCAACAACCGTCGCGGCGTGGCGGGGTTGGCTCGCCGCGACGCGCGCGTCGTGCTGCGTCCCGGAGATCACCCACCATGCAATTGCGACCCCCGGGACCAGGACGAGCCATCGCACCCGACGCCAACGACTCCAGCGACGTACCGATCCGGTGACCATGGCCACGGCGCTGCTGTCGTTCTCGTCCATGGGTGGAGTGACGACAACGCGGTTCTCCGCTCGTGGCCACCGGTGGGCAAGTCTGCCGGCAGCGAGTCGAAAGGTCTGGAACCACACCAATGCGACTACGGGTACGACGACGAAGAAGTGCTCAAACGCCCATCGACTTCCCCAAGTAAGAGGCAGAGCGACGACGATGCCGACGACGAGCACGAAGCCGAGCACGATGGCGGCCTTCACGCCGGTGGCGAGAGCCGCTACGGGATCACCACTCTCGTCGGCGGGATGCCGAACCTGTCCAGCCAACGGACCTCCTAGATCGGAGGTGATCATGCCCTACACACGAGGCAGCACTCTGCTGCTTTGTCCCGATCAATGACCTACTCATTACGGCAGATCGGGCGATCGACTCATATTGCACTGCGTGCCTGAGCGGGCCTTGTGATCCTCGATGTGATCAGACAGGCGCTTGGCTGCGCCGTCGTGGGCCGGATCGGAGAGTCGCCTGGGTCGGGCACGAACCCCGGTCGGACGGGCCCATCAAGAGCGGGTTCCTGAGCGCCCACGGCACGTCACAGCGAGCCCCCTCTAGCCATCACTGAACCTCCGACGACGCGTGTTGCGCACTTTCTGGCGCACCTGCTTCTAGGAGCGCTCGCCGATCGAGCGTCTCCTGGGAGGTGGCGACGCGTGCTGTCGATGCACAAGCTCACGGTGGGCGATGGATATGCGTACCTGACCAGGCACGTTGCGGCTGGTGATGCCGGTCTGCCCGCCGGGGAATCGCTCGCGGCGTACTACGAACACACCGGCAACCCGCTGGCCGTTGGCTCGGAGCGGGACTCGAAGGGCTGGGCGACGGTCGGCTGCCTGCAGGCAGCGCTGTTGCCGAGGGTGCGATGACGACTGTGTTCCGCGACGGCTGTGACCCCGTCAGCCGTACTCCGCTCGGAACGCCATACCGACAGATTCGCCCGGGCAACGGGCTGCACGCGATCGCCGGGTACGACCTGACGTTCACGGCGCCCAAGTCGGTCTCAGTCGTGTGGGGTCTGGCCGACGGAGCTACGCGAGCGAGACTGCACGAGGCCCATCTCGCGGCGCTGGCTACCGCGTTGCGGTTCGTAGAGCATTCCGTCATCAGAACCCGGGTCGGTGCGGCCGGTTGCCGGCAGGTCAAGACCCGCGGGGTGGTGGCGGCCGCGTTCGATCACTGGGACTCCCGGGCCGGCGACCCGAACTTGCACACCCACGTCGTGGTCGCGAACAAGGTGCAGGGCCTCGACGGCGCATGGCGGTCGATCGATGGCCGCACGATGCACGCTGCGGTCGTCACGGTCTCCGAGCTGTACGACGCCCTGCTCGCCGATGAGGTGTCCCGGCGCTTCGGGTCGTCCTGGTCGCTGCGGGGCCGCGGCGAGCGTCGCAACCCCGCCTTCGAGCTCGACGGGATAGGTGACGACCTCCTGACGGAGTTCTCGACCCGTTCCGAACAGATCCACGTCGCCGAACAACGCTGGGCGCAGGAGTTCGCGCAGCGACGTGGGCGTGAGCCTTCCCGGGCCGAGACCATCAAGGCCCGTCAGCACCTGACCCGCGAGACACGGCCGCCGAAGGTCGTCCGGGCGTTGCGCGACCTGCTGGCGGATTGGGCGAACCGCGCCCGAGCGCTGACCGGACTCGATCCGGTCGACCTGGCCGCACGCGCCTTAACCGGAGGTTATGGCCGCCCGCTGCATGCAACCGACGTGGGCCCCGAGGTCCGCGCCGCGATCGTGGCGCAGGTCCTCGAGGACGTCTCGACGCGCCGCTCGGTGTGGTCGACGTGGAACCTTGGCGCCGCGGCTTTGCGCTCCTCGATGACGTTGCGGATGGCCTCGCCGGAGGACCGGCTCGCGTTGACCGACGACCTCGTGACCCTCGCCGGAGCTGCGTGCTTACGCATCGACGACCGCGAATCGGAACGGCACCGTGTCGGGGAAGAGACATTCACGTCGCTCGAGCTGCTCGAGGCGGAACGGACTCTGCTGGATGCCGCCGAGACCGACGTCCCGCTCGGGATCCACCCGCTCGCTGACCGCATCGCAGACCGACACATGACCGCCCTCGCCGACGATCAACGGGACGCCGCCAAGGCGGTCCTCCTCTCGACGCGGTCCCTGGACGTACTCGTCGGACCGGCCGGGTCCGGCAAGACCACCACCCTGGCCGCGCTTGCCGGCGCGTGGCGGCAGGTCCGCGGCGACGTCATCGGCCTCGCTCCCTCGGCCAGTGCGGCCGCGACCCTGTCTGAGGCTCTCGGTGCCCGGTGTGAGACCGCGGCGAAGTGGGTCTATGAGTCCGTCGGAGACGGCGCCGCGCAACGCGCCCTGCGCTACCGCTCTGAGACGGCCGTCCTGGCCGACCCGACGGCGAGCTACTGGGACCGGAACGCCGCCAATCAGCGCCGCGGCGCGCTGGCCGTGGCTCAGGAGCGGTGGCGGTTCGGTCGCGGGGATGTGGTGATTGTCGACGAAGCCTCCATGGCCGACACCCGCACCCTGGCCGCCCTCGTCGAGCAGGCCTCCGCGGCGGACGCAAAGGTGCTTCTCGTCGGGGACCACTTGCAACGTGGCGCGGTCGAAGCCGGCGGGGCGTTCGGGATGCTCGCCCGCCGCGGACCCACCGCTGAGCTGCGCACCCTGTGGCGGTTCAGCCACCCGTGGGAAGCCCGCGCCACCCTCGACCTCCGGCACGGCCAACCGGCTGCCCTGGACGCCTACGTCCACCACGGCCGGATCAGCCACGGCACCCACGACGACATGCTCGAGGACGCCCTCGCCGCTGCCACCGATGCGGACGCGCAGGGCCGGACCGTCCTGCTCGCAGCCTCAGACAAGCGCACGGTCAACGAGCTCAACGCCCGCACCCGCGCCGAACGCATCCGCACCGGCGCGGTTCGCGCCACTGGAATCACACTGAGCGACGGACTGACCGGCGGCATCGGCGACCGCATCGTCACGCGCCGCAACAACCGGCGCCTGCGCACCACCGGCGAGTTCGTGCGCAACGGCGACCTCTGGCAGATCACCGACCTCCTGCCCGACGGCGGCCTCCGCGTCCAGCCCGTCGGAGATCCGGCCAGCGGCACCCTGCGACTGCCGGCGGCCTACGTGGCCGAGTCCGTCGAGCTCGGCTACGCGACCACCACCGCGCGCAGCCAAGGGATGACCGTCGACGAGACCCACACCGTCATCACCGCAGGCATGGGCCGTGAGGACCTCTACGTCGCTGTCAGCCGCGGCCGCCACCTGAACCGGCTCTACGTCGCCACCGACCGCCCAGACCCCGACTGTCTCCCGGGCGGACAACCCGAGTCCGTGCGCGAAATCCTCGAGCGAGTCCTCGTCACCAACCACGCCGAGACCTCAGCGACCGAGACCTGGGCCGCGCACCACCCCGAGACACCGCAGCCACCGCTCCCGGCGACCCGACCCAAGCCTGCGATCCCGCCGCTGCGTCCACAGATGACGCTCGGCCCCTTGACGCCCCCGCCCGGCCCGGTCCCGGATGAACCTGTGCTGGACCGGTGGTGACCACCCCGACACACGAAGGAGCCCACGATGAATGACGACGATTCCGACCACACGCCCCGCCTCATGCTCACGGTCGCTGACGCTGCTCGCCGCCTCTCGATCGGGCGCAGCTCCTGCTACCGGCTGATCAGCAGCGGGGAGATCCAGTCGGTCCACATCGGCAAGCTGCACAGGGTCCCGGTCGACAGCCTCGTCGCGTTCGTCTCGCGCTGCACCGAGCGCGGCACCACGCCGATCGACGAGTGATCCCGTGGGCACCAGGGCCGGCAACAGGCGGTCGTCGATCTTCCTCGCCGCCGACGGCCGCTACTACGGCTTCGTGACGATGGGTCAGCGCCAGGACGGCTCGATCGACCGACGCAAGCGCACAGGGGCCACGCGGGCGGAGGTGGTGCGCAAGGTCCGCGCTCTCGAACGGCTTCGCGACGAGCGCGGTGCTCTACCCGCCGGCCACTCACCCCTTCTCCAGACGTGGCTCGAGGACTGGCTCACCGCGACCGCTCTGCGAGTCCGACCGAGCACTCTGTCGGGGTACACGGTCGACGTCACTCGGCACATCGTTCCGGCGATCGGACGACACCGGCTCGCCGCGCTCGAGCCGGAGAACATCGAGTACCTCTACAACGTGCTGCTCGAGAAGGGCTTGAACGCGGGAACTGTCCACCACGTGCGACGGACGCTGAACAAGGCCCTCAACGACGCCGTCCGCCGACGTCGCATCCCGCGTAACCCGGTTCAACTTGCGCACACCCCGCGGTACGAGACACCCGCCATCGAGCCACTGACCGTTGGTGAGGCGAGACGGATCCTTGAGGCCGCCGAGACCGAGCCCAACGGCGTCGCGTTCATGCTCGCGATCTCACTCGGCCTTCGTCGAGGCGAGGTGCTCGGCCTGGCATGGGCGGATGTCGATCTCGAAGCCGGGCGGCTTTCGGTCAAGCACCAGCTCGAGCGGCGCAACTGGCGGCACGGCTGCGTCGACCCGCTGGCGTGCGACGAAGCCCCGGCGAAGTGCCCCCAGCGCAAGGATGGCGGTCTGGTTCTCAGCGAGCTGAAGACCAAGCAGTCGCGGCGGACGCTCCCCATCCCGGCACCGCTCGTGGTCCAGCTCCGGCTACACCGTCAGCGTCAGCGCGAAGCCCGCATCCATGCGGGCTCGTTGTGGACCGACTCCAAGCTCGTCTTCACGAACCTCGTAGGCCGGCCAGTGGCGCCACGAGACCACTCGTTGCACTGGACAGCGTTCCTCGAGCGCCTCGGCATCCGACCCGCCCGCCTGCATGACGCTCGGCACACCGCCGCTACCTTGCTGCTCGTCCAGGGCGTCGACCAGCGGGTGGTGATGGGGATGTTCGGATGGACGTCATCGGCGATGACGACCCGCTATCAGCATGTCGTCCCCGAGTTGCTCGACGAGGCGAATCGGCGCATGAGCGACTTGCTGTGGGGGCGTGACGAGACGATCGGCTGACGTCAGGCGCTGAGTCGCGCAGGGCCGAGCGGCTCGTCAGGGCTCGGCACTGCACCCATCGGAGCCGAGATCGCTCGAAAGACGTCGCCAGCGACAAAGGTGCGGTTGTAGGACCCGTACGGTCCGTCGAGGATGCCCAGGTCGACAAGTTTCATGACTGCTTGGTTGGTCGACGGTGACGACTTCCCGAACGCCTTTATCAGGCGCGGCACCGTCACGACCGGCTCGCCGATAAGTGTCTCGGCAATGTCGCGGACCAGACCCTTATAGCTTGCGGCCTGAACACGTGAGACATAGCCATGCTGGACGGATAGGAGCCGGTTGACACGCTGCAGTGTGTCGTCTGCAGACTCCCGAATGCCGGTAGCAAAGAACTGGATCCACCCATCCCAGTCTCCTGTCGCCGAGACGGCGGCGAGGCGGTCTTGGTACTCACTTCGCCGGGCCTCGAACCACGGCGAGACGCTGAGGAGGGGCTGAGAGAGCAGCCCGTCAGCCATGAAGGTGAGGACGATGACCAGTCGACCTATGCGACCGTTGCCGTCGTTGAAGGGGTGCAGAGTCTCGAACTGGTAGTGGCTTATCGCCGCGGCGACCAGCGGGTCTCGTTGGGCGGCGCCGCTGTGTAACCAGTCGAGGAGATCTCGTACAGCCGCCTCAAGAGCAATCCCGGGCGGCATGGGCACGAATCGAGCGTCCTCGATCGTCCCGTTCGCGCTCCCGATTGCCACGGGGGTCTGCCGGATACGTCCAGCGTCCCCGGTTTCGGCGCTGGTCCCGCGGACAAGTGTGGCGTGTGTTCCCTCCAAGAGGCCGACGGTCACACGGCCGTGCGCCAGCAGCGTGTCGAAGGCATCGTTGGCCGCGTCGACGTAGTTGAGAACCTCGGCTACCTCCTTCGGGAGTGCCTCGGTTCCAGATCGGTCGGCGGCGAGCACTTGGTCGAGGGGTGCAAACGTGCCCTCGAGAGCCGATGTGCTCTGCGCCTCACGCCGAAGGGTTGGCATTCGTAGGAGGTCAGGTTTCGGAACCTGGCGAGACGCCTGGTCGAGTCGGGCGAGAGCCCTGTTGGCTCCGGTTACCGTGTGCCAGGTCGCCGGACTCAGAGGCGGTTCCTCCCCTAGGGGATCGGCAACGAACGCCATGTGATCGTACTCACGGCCGGTGCGCCCATCAGTCCCTCGGAGCGGGACGAGATGCCCGTTTGGGCTCCCGGCGAACCGCGCGATGTCCATGAAGTTAGGCTAGCAGCCGATATGGCTTCAGTTGGACAGGCCGATAGTAGGTAAACCTAGCGACGCGTACGCCTCGTAAGGCAGCAGGCACCAGCGCCTCCAATTACACGGACGTAAGTAAGCCTCTGGGCGGTCGAAGCTCACAGGAGGTGCGGCGCGCCGGCTGCTCCACAAGCTCAGTCGCTCCAGAGGCCGCGAGCGAGCGATCTGCTACTGAAACTGCTACCGCTACCTCTCAGACTCCCGCCAGCGTGCTACGACGAAGGGCCCGTCACCCACATCGCTGCAGGTGACGGGTCCTTCGGTGCGCGGAGGATGGGGGATTCGAACCCCCGAGGGCTTTCACCCAACACGCTTTCCAAGCGTGCGCCATAGGCCACTAGGCGAATCCTCCCGGCCGACAGAGGATACCCGACCGCGGCGGCTGGACCGAACTGGCGCCGCTCGTTCACCTCGTCGTCGCACGCGGGGGAGATGATGCGCCCCATGGACCCCGCCCTGCAGCCCGACGTGGATCTCGCCCTGCTCGCCGTCGAGGCGGGGCTCGCCGTGGTGCGCGGCACCGACGACCGGGCGGTCCTGCGCCTCAAGGGCCCCAACGACCTGGTCACGGCGGTCGACCTCGCGACGGAGGAGGCGATCGTGCGCACCCTGCGCGCCGGCTCCCCGCTGCCCGTGCAGGGCGAGGAGGGCTCGCCGCAGGAGACGGCGGGGGACCGCTGGGTGGTGGACCCGATCGACGGGACGGCGAACTTCGTGGCGGGTCTGCCCCTCGTGGCCTGCACGCTCGCCCGGCTGGCCGACGGCGACCCCGTCGTCGGCGTCACGGCGGACCTGACCACCGGGGAGGTCGTGTGGGCGGCCCGCGGCGCCGGGGCGTGGCGTCGCACGGCGGGCGTCGACGAGCAGTCGACGGCGGCCGGCGGCGCGCTGGACTCGCTCACCGTGACCGTCGGGGACCTGTCGTGGACGTCGCGCGAGCCGTGGCCGCTGGACGCGCGGGCCGCCGTGCTGCGGGAGGTGGCGGGGATCGTCGGCAAGGTGCGCGTGATCGGCACGTCCGCGACCGAGCTGGCCTGGGTGGCCACCGGTCGGACGTCCGCGTCGCTCGCCTTCGGGAACGTGGCGTGGGACGTCGTCGCGGGCGTGGTGCTGGTCCGGGAGGCCGGCGGGGTGGTGCTGGACGCCCGCGGGGAGCCGTGGTCGCTGGCCTCCGACTCGATCCTCGCGGCCGCGACCCCCGAGATCGCCGCCTCCATGGTGGCGGCGGTGCAGCGCGGCCTCAGAGGCTGAAGCGGGCCACCTGGCGGATCTTGTTCGTCGCGTCGAGCGCGGCGACCTTGTACGCCTCGGACAGCGTCGGGTAGTTCAGGACGGTGTCGACGAGGTAGTCCACCGTGCCGCCGCACGCCATGATCGCCTGGCCGATGTGCACCAGGTCGGTGGCGGAGGTCCCGAAGATGTGGACGCCCAGCAGCTCGCGCGTCTCGGTGTGGACTAGGAGCTTGAGCATCCCGTAGGAGTCGCCGACGATCTGCCCGCGGGCCAGCTCCCGGTAGCGCGCGACGCCCACCTCGTAGGGGACGGCCGACGTGGTGAGCTCCTCCTCCGTGCGGCCGCAGTAGGAGATCTCCGGGATGGTGTAGATGCCGATCGGCTGCACCGACTGGAGCTCACGCGCCGGCTCCTCGAACGCGTGGTACGCCGCCAGCCGGCCCTGGTCCATGCTCGTCGCGGCCAGCGCGGGGAACCCGATGACGTCCCCGACCGCGAAGACGTGCGGCACCGTGGTGCGGTACTGGTCGTCGACCGCGATGCGTCCGCGGGAGTCGGCCTCCAGCCCCGCGGCCTCCAGGTTGAGCGCGACTGTCTGTCCCTGCCGCCCGGCGGAGTACATGACGGCGTCGGCGGCGATCCGCTTGCCCGACGCCAGCCGCGTCACCGTGCCGTGCGTGTTGCTGTCCACCCCGGCGACCTCCTCGCCGAACCGGAACGACACCGACAGGTCCCGCAGGTGGAACTTGAGCGACTCGGCCACCTCGGGGTCGCACATCTCGAGCATTGCGGGCCGCTTGTCGATGACGGTGACGCGTGTGCCCAGCGCGGCGAACATCGACGCGTACTCGATGCCGATGATCCCGGCGCCGACCACGACCATCGAGTTCGGCACCTTCTCCAGGGCGAGCACGCCGTCGGAGTCGAGGACCGTGCGCCCGTCGAACTGCACGGTGTCCGGTCGGTGCGGCCGGGACCCGGTGGCGATCACGACGAACCGCGCGGTGACCTGGGTGCGGCGGACGCCGTCGTCGTCGAGGACCCCGAGGGTGTGCGCGTCGACGAACGAGCCGGTGCCGCTGAGGATGTCGATGTGGTTGCGCAGCAGCTGGGCGCGGATGACCTCGTGCTCGCGGCCGATGACGTGCTGCGTGCGCGCGAACAGGTCCTCCATCGTGATGTCGGACTTCACGCGGTAGCTCGCGCCGTACACCTCCCGCTGCGCCATCCCCGTCAGGTACATGACGGCCTCGCGCAGGGTCTTGCTGGGGATGGTGCCGGTGTTGGTGGAGACGCCGCCCATCATGTTCCGGCGCTCGATGATGGCGACCTGGTGCCCGAGCTTCGCGGCCGCGATCGCGGCCTTCTGCCCGCCCGGGCCCGTGCCGATGACGACGAGGTCGTAGTCGTAGCGCTCGGTCTCACTGGCCATGCTCCGCAGTCTGCCCACAATCCCGACATTCCGAGAGTCGAGCGGGTGACCGAGGTGTGAACGCGGTCGGGTCCCGTTGGGTTAGGCTTTTCTCCGACCCCTCGTGCGGCGTCATCTCGCTGAACTCCCCCAGGGCCGGAAGGCAGCAAGGGCAGGTGAGCTCTGGCGGGTGTGCGGGGGGTCCTTTCTATGTGCTGACGGACGAGCGCAGCGCGAGGCGCGTGAACGTCTGACCCGCCCCCGCCTCGCGCTTGAGCCGGCGGACGAAGAGGTCCAGCGCGGCCGGGTCCGCCACCACGGCGTGCAGCAGGTAGTCGTACGAGCCGGTGACGTGCACGGCGTCCAGCACCTGCGCGAATCCCCGGCCCAGTGCGGCGGTGAACGCCTCGTTGGTGGTCCCGTCGGCCAGGCGCACCTCGACGAACACCTCCAGGCCGGCACCCGGACGGGGTGGCGACGACGCCGTCACCACCGTGAACCCGCGGATCGTGCCGGCCGCCACCAGCCGCCGGACGCGGTGCGCCGCCGCGTTGGCACTGAGGCCGACGCGCGCACCGAGCTCCCGGTACGGCAGCCGCGCATCTTCGGTCAGTTCGCGGAGGATAGCGTCGTCAAGGGCGTCCATACGGCGATGGTTGCAGCCACACGATCGTTTCCGCAGTATCCGCGTGACCCCTGACCGCGCGGTGCGCAGGCTGAGCGGGTGTCCTCACCCCTGCTCCTCGGCGTGCTGGCCGGCCTGGCGGTGGCCATGCCCGTCGGCCCGGTCGGTGTCCTCCTGCTGCGCACCGGCCTGGTCGACGGGGTCCGGGTGGCGGTCGGCGCTGCGTGCGGGATCGCGACCGTCGACCTCGCGTACGCCGTCGTGGCGGTCGCGGTCGGGGCGCCCGTCAGCCGCGTGCTGGACGACCACGCGTCGCTGGTCCGCGGGATCGGCGCGGTCGTGCTGGTGGTCGTGGGGGCGGTGGGGCTCGTCGCCTCCCTCGGCGCCGCACGACGGCCGCCGCCGGAGACCGGATCGTCTGCCGGCTCGACGCCCCTGGTGGCCTACACCCGCTTCGTCGGGCTCACCGCGATCAACCCGCTGACGGCGCTGACGTTCACGACCGTGGCGGTCGGGCTCGCCCTGGAGGTCTCCGGGACGGCGTCGACCGTCGCGTTCGTCGTGGGGGCGGGGATGGCGTCGCTCGTCTGGCAGGTGCTCCTGGCGGCCGGGAGCGGTGTGCTCGGACGACGGCTCCCGGAGCGCGCTCGGGTGGTCGTCTCGGTGGTGGGGGCCGGCGTGGTGGTCCTGGCCGGCGTCGCGCTCGTCGTCTGAGCGCCGCTCAGGCGGACGGGCCCAGGGTGGCGGTGATCCGCGCGAGCACGCGGCCGAGCAGGACGAGGTTCACGTCCGGTCCGCAGGTGACCACGAGCACGTGCAGGTCGTCGAGGGGCTGTGCGACGACGGTCGCCTCCCGACCCCGGATGGTCAGGGCGTCGATCGCACCCGTCGCCAGGGCGGTCCCTGCCCGTCGGGCATAGGACACCGTCGCCGCGACGGCAGCCGCGACGGCCTCGGCGTCCTCACCGGTCGGTGGGTCGCCGGGATCGTCGAAGAAGGGCCTGCCGTCGGTGCGGACGACGCTCACGCGACGGATCCCCTCCATGTCCCGCCGCACGACCGCGGCGATCTGGAGGGCGTGCTGGCGGACGATCACGGGGGCCTCTTCGGGTGGGTGGTGCCCGCGCGGCGCGCGCGGGCCCCACCGGTCAGATGGTGAGCGGGCGCGCGGGGGTCGTCAACAGGCGGCGGGCCCCCGCGCGGTTGGGGCGGCTCGTGTCCACCCCCAGGTAGGGGAACAGGCCGGTGCCGTCAGCGCCCTGGAGCAGGCGGATCAGGTGGTACTGCTGGCCGAGCGTGATGAGGATGTCCTCGATGCGGTCGTCCAGGCCGAGGGCGGCCATGGTGCGCAGCTTGGCCCGGATCACCTCGGTGTTGCCGGCCGCGGCGACATCGAGGTCGATGCCCGTGCCCTGGTGCCCCAGGGACATCCCGCTCTCGTAGTCGACGAGGGCGACGGCGGTCGCGCCATCGATCTCGAGCGCGGCGGCGAGGGTCTGGTCGAGCGTGGTGCTCATGGTGGTCTGCTTCCGGTCGTCGGTCGGTGGGGGTGCGTGCGCGGGCTGCGCGGCGGGAGCTGGGCGCGGCGATCGGCAGGGTGCGACCGTACGACGTGGTTGAAGATTCATCCATCGCTGATGCGGGCTTCGCGGTGATTCGCACGATGACTTCACCCCGCGCCGTCACCCGTCCGGCCACGGGACGACCTGCGTCCGTCCCTGGGTGCAGTCCGCAGCCGCACGAGAGCGCCTGGAGGTCGATGTCGCACACAGGCGCAGCCCGGCAGCCTGGACGCATGATCCCCGCCACGCCCCGCCTGTCCGCCCGCGGCCTCGTCAAGCGCTTCGGCTCGACCACCGCGCTCGCCGGCGTCGACGTCGACCTGCAGGACGGTGAGTCGCTCGCCGTCATGGGCCCGTCCGGGTCCGGCAAGTCGACACTCCTGCACTGCCTGGCCGGCATCCTGCCGCCCGACGCGGGCACGGTGGTGCTCGACGGTCGGGACGTCAGCGGGCTCTCCGACCGCGAGCGCTCCCTGCTGCGCCGGCAGCGGTACGGCTTCGTCTTCCAGTTCGGGCAGCTGCTCTCCGAGCTGCCCGCGATCGAGAACGTCGCCCTGCCGGCGATGCTCCTGGGCACCTCCCGGCGCGACGCCACGGCGCTGGCCGGCCGCTGGCTGACGTCGCTCGGCCTGGCCGGGATGGAGGGCCGGCGACCGGGGGAGCTGTCCGGTGGGCAGGCGCAGCGGGTGGCCGTCGCGCGGGCGCTGATCACCGGCCCCGCGGTCGTGTTCGCCGACGAGCCGACCGGCGCCCTGGACCAGGCCACCGGCCACGACGTCATGCGGATCCTCACCGAGACGACGAGGGCGGCCGGCGCGTCGCTCGTCGTCGTCACCCACGACGCCCAGGTGGCCGACTGGTGCGACCGCCGCATCGAGGTCCGCGACGGCCTGGTCGTCGGCGCGACCGCCGAGGTGCCGCGGTGAACCCCGTCGTCGCGCTCGCCCCGCGGTTCCAGCGTGCCGGTGGCCGGGACTCGCGCGTGACCTCCGGCCTGGCGATCACGGCGTTCGCCGTCACCACCGGGCTGACCCTGAGCGTCGTCGGCGGCCTGCTCGGGTTCGCCGACCGTGCCGCGCTGCCGGTCCCGCCCGGCCAGGACGACCTGCGCAGCCTGTACCTGAGCCTCGCGTGGACGGCGGTCGTGCTGCTCGTCGTCCCGCTCCTGACGCTCGGCGGTGCGGCGGCCCGGCTCGGCGTCTCCCGACGCGACGCGCGCCTGGCCACCCTGCGCCTGCTCGGCGCGACGCCGCGCGAGGTGGTCGGCCTCACCGTCACCGAGACCGCCTGGCAGGGGCTGGTGGGCGCCGTCCTCGGCATCCTGCTCTACGTCGCCCTCCTGCCCGCCGTCTCGCTGCTGCGGTTCCAGGGCACCACGTTCGACGTCGCGGAGCTCTGGGTCGGCTGGCAGGGGCTCGCGGTCACGCTCGTGGCCGTGCCGGTGCTCGCCGCCCTGTCCGCGGCGTTCTCGCTGCGCCGCGTCAGCGTGTCCCCGCTCGGCGTCGCCCGGCGGGAGACTCCCCAGGGCATGACGTGGCTGCGGCTGGTGGTCGCCCTGGTCGGCATCGGGCTGTTCATGGTGGTGAGCGCCGCGGCCGGGGCGCTCGGCGCGGCCGCGATCGGCGCGCTCGTCGGGTCGCTGGCCGTGGGGTTCGCGACGCTCAACGCGGTCGGGCCCTGGGTGCTGGGCCTCGTCGGCAAGGTGCAGCTGCGGCGCGCCACGACGCCGGCCCGCCTGCTCGCTGCCCGCCGGCTGCTGGACGACCCGAAGGCCGCGTGGCGGGTGGTCGGCGGGCTGGGGCTCGCCGGCTTCGTCGCGGGTGCGCTCGCAGTGCTGCCGGCCATCACCGCCGTGGACACCACCGGCGACCCGCAGGGCGACGCCCTCATGGCCGACCTGGTCACCGGCGGGATGGTCACGCTCGTGGTCGCGTTCCTGCTTGCGGCCGTCTCGGCGGGCATCGCGCAAGCGGCAGCGGTGCTGGACCGCCGACGCGAGATCGCGCTGCAGAACCTGGCAGGCATGCCGCCGGAGCTGCTCGACTCGGTACGCCGCAGGTCCGTGCTGGTCCCTCTGCTCTTCGTGTCGGTGGGGTCGGCCGCGACCGCCCTCGTCATGCTCTTCCCGTTGTTCGGCGCAGCGGCCGTGAGCTCCCCGCAGGGACTCCTTCTGCTGTTCGGGTTCCTCACCGGCGGCTGCGCCCTGGTCTACGCGGCGACCGAGACCTCCCGGCCGCTGCTGCGGTCGGTGCTGGCGGACACCGTGGTGCGGGCCGACTGAGCCGGTCGTCCTTGGGGCCGTCGACCGACGCCCGACGGCGGTGGTCCAGTGCGTCGACGCGGACGATGTGCGGACCGCGCTGCTGGTCGCCCGCGAGTGCGACGTCCCGGTGTCGGTGCGCGGCGGCGGGCACGACTGGGCCGGCCGCGCGCTCGGCGACGGGGTCGTGCTCGACCTGTCCGCGCTGCGCGACGTCGAGCTCGACCCGGACGCACGCGTGGCGTCGGCGCAGGGCGGCGCGCTCGTGGCGGACGTCGTGGACCCCGCGGCGACCCACGGACTGGGCACCGCGACGGCGGTCGTGCGGACGGTGGGGATGGCCGGGATGACGCTCGCCGGTGGGTACGGCGGGCTCGTCGGCCGGTTCGGGCTCGCGCTCGACAACCTCCTGTCGGCCGACGTCCTGCTTCCCGACGGGACCCGCGTCGTGGCCGGACCGGACGGAGACCCGGAGCTCCTCTGGGCGCTGCGCGGCGGTGGCGGGAACTTCGGGATCGTCACCGCGGCGCGCTACCGGCTGCACCCGCTGGGCCCCGTGCTCGGCGGGATGGTCCTGTACCCGTTCGAGCAGGCGGTCCCCGTCCTGCGCGGCTACCGCGACGTGCTGGCCACCGCACCCGACGAGCTCACGGTGATGGCCGGGTTCGTCACGGGGCCGACGGGCCAGGCGGCGGTGTTCGTCGCGCCGACGTGGAGCGGTGACCTCGGCGCGGGCCAGGCGGCGGTGGCGCCGCTGCTCCGGCTCGGCACGCCGGTGGCCGGGGGCGTCGGACCGATGCCCTATCCCGAGCTGATCCGGATGTTCGAGGCCGGCTCCCGGCCCGGCCAGCACTACGCGCTCGGCACGCGGTGGCTCCCGACGCTGACCGACGACGCGATCGAGACGCTAGCCGACGCCGCGTCGACCTGGCTGTCGCCGTCGTCGCTGCTTGCCCTCCACCACTTCCACGGCGCCGCCACCCGGGTCGCCGCGGACGCGACCGCGTTCGCGCTGCGTCGGCAGCACGTCCTCGCCGAGGTGATCGCCGCCTGGCAGCCCGACCCCGCAGGTGACGGCCAGCACCACGCGTGGGTCGAGCGGGTCGCCGAGGCCCTCGCACCCGGCGCGCTGCCCGGGGGCTACCCGAACATCCTCGGGCCCTCGGACTCCGCACGCGTGCGGCTCGGCTTCGGCGCGAACGCCGACCGGCTGCTCGCCGCGAAGCGCCGCTACGACCCGGACGGGGTGCTCACCGCGATCGCTTCCCTCACCACCTGAGCGGCGACGCCTGTCGGCGCAGGCGTCTAGGGTTCGTGGCGTGACGACAGCCCTGTACCGGCGCTACCGGCCCGAGAACTTCGCCGAGGTGATCGGTCAGGACCATGTCACCGCGCCCCTGCGGCAGGCGCTGCGCAGCGGCCAGGTCAACCATGCGTACCTGTTCTCCGGCCCCCGCGGCTGCGGGAAGACGACGTCCGCGCGCATCCTCGCCCGCATCCTCAACTGCGCGGAGAACACCGAGGGCAGCCCGACCGACACCCCCTGCGGCGTGTGCCCGTCCTGCGTCGAGCTGGCGCGCGGCGGACCGGGCAGCCTCGACGTGGTGGAGATCGACGCGGCCAGCCACGGAGGCGTGGACGACGCCCGTGAGCTGCGCGAGCGAGCCACGTTCGCCCCGGCGCGGGACCGGTACAAGGTGTTCATCCTCGACGAGGCCCACATGGTCTCGAACCAGGGCTTCAACGCGCTGCTCAAGATCGTCGAGGAGCCGCCGCCGCACATCAAGTTCATCTTCGCGACGACCGAGCCGGACAAGGTCATCGGCACCATCCGCTCCCGCACCCACCACTACCCCTTCCGGCTGGTGCCGCCCGACGTCCTGGTGCCGTACCTGCAGCAGCTCTGCGACAGCGAGGGCGTGCCCGTGGCGTCCGGCGTCCTGCCCCTGGTGGTGCGCGCGGGCGGCGGGTCCGTGCGGGACACCCTGTCGGTGCTCGACCAGCTGATCGCCGGCTCCGGCGGCGGCGAGGTCGGGTACGAGGGCGCCGCGGCGCTGCTCGGGTTCACGCAGGCCTCGCTCCTCGACGACCTGACGGAGGCGATCGCCGCCCGCGACGGAGCCTCCGCCTTCCGCGTGGTCGAGCGCGTCATCTCCACCGGTCACGAGCCGCGGCGGTTCGTCGAGGACCTGCTCGAGCGCCTGCGCGACCTCATCGTCATCGCGGCCTCCGGCGACGCTGCCGACGCCGCACTGCGGGACGTGCCCTCCGACCAGCTCGACCGCATGCGCCTGCAGGCCCGCCACCTCGGCCCGTCCGAGCTGTCCCGGTCCGCCGACCTGTGCAACGCGGCCCTCACCGAGATGACCGGTGCGACGTCCCCCCGGCTGCACCTCGAGCTGCTCATGGCCCGGCTGCTCCTGCCCGCCGCGGAGGACACCCGTGCAGGCATCGGCGCCCGGCTCGACCGACTGGAGCGCGGCCTGCCCGCCGACGGCGGCGACGGGGTGCGCGTCCCGGTCGCCGGACCGCAGACCCCCGCCGTCGCGACGCCGCCCCCCGCTCCCGCAGCCCGGCCGGTCCCGGCAGTCGCTCCAGCGGTCCAGCCCGCCGCGGCGCTCGCCGCCTCCGGATCTGCGGCGCCCGCTGCCGGACCCGCTGCGCCGGACCCCGACGACACCCT
>NZ_CAURTV010000039.1:0-28993 GCF_963527515.1 uncultured Cellulomonas sp.
CAGGAAAGGGGGCCGTGCAGAGAAGCCGGCGCCCCGGGCGCCGGCCGCCCGGCGCGCCCCCGCCGCCCCGGAGCGCGTCGCGGCCATCTGCCCGACCTGCGCGATGGCCCTCCCGGCCACCGGCATCTGCGACGACTGCGGCTGACGGCCCGGCGGACCGCCAGCCGCCCCGTCACAGCAGCGAGCGGTAGAGGTCCTCGATGTCCGCCACGGACGCCTCGCGCGGGTTGCCCCCGGCGCAGACGTCCTCGAACGCCGCCTTGGCCAGCGCGGCGACGTCGGACTCGGTCGCGCCGACCTCGCGCAGGGCGGTCGGGTTCCCCAGGTCGCGGGTGAGGGTGGCGACGGCGGAGACGGCCGCCGCGCGGGCGTCGTCGAGCAGCATCGTGCGGGCGTCGACGACGCCGAACGCCGCGGCGATGTCGCGGTACTTCTCCCCGCTTGCCGGAGCGTTGAACGCCATCACGGGCGCCAGCAGGATGCCGTTGGCCACACCGTGGGGCGCAGAGTAGAACGCGCCGAGGGGGTGCGCCATGGCGTGCACCAGGCCCAGGCCGACGTTCGAGTAGCCCATCCCGGCCACGTACTGCCCGAGTGCCATCCGCTCGGCCGCTGCCTCGTCGCCGTCCGCGGCTGCCTGCAGCGAGCCGGCGATGACCTGGATGGCCTTGAGGTGGAACAGGTCGGACAGCTCCCAGGCGCCCTGCGTGACGTAGCCCTCGATCGCGTGGGTGAGCGCGTCCAGGCCGGTGGCGACCTTGAGCGAGCGGGGGGCGGTGGACATCATCTGCGGGTCGACGACGGCCAGCACGGGGATGTCGTGCGGGTCGACGCAGACGAACTTCCGCTGCCGCTCGACGTCGGTGATGACGTAGTTGATCGTCGTCTCGGACGCGGTGCCGGCGGTCGTGGGGATCGCGACGATCGGGACCGACGGCCGTGTGGTCGGCGCGACGCCCTCGAGCGAGCGGACGTCGGCGAACTCCGGGTTGGCCGAGATGATCCCGACCGCCTTGCACGTGTCCTGCGGAGAGCCGCCACCGATCGCGACGAGCACGTCTGCACGGGCCGCAGCGAAGGCCGCGACCCCCGTCTGCACGTTCTGGATCGTGGGGTTGGCCTGCACGTCGCTGTAGAGCTCGTACGGGAAGCCGGCGGCGTCGAGCAGGTCGGTGACGCGCGCGGTCACCCCCGTCGCCACGAGCACCGCGTCGGACACCACGAACGCCTTGGTGAACCCGCGCCGGGTCAGCTCGCCGGGGACGACCTCGATCGAGCCCGGGCCGAAGTACGCCGTCTGGTTCCAGATCATGCGGTGCGACATCGTGGAGCCTCCTTCTCGGCGTCGTCGGTGACGCCATGAATCGATTCAGGCTCCATCCAAGCGCGACGTCCCCGTGCGGTGCAGGGCACAAGGTCCCGGCCTCACCCCCGCAGGCTCGCGGCCCACGCCCGTGCGCGATCGGTCTCGCCCTCGGTCAACGGACCGGTAGTGCCGGCGACGACGAAGTCCGTGCCCTGCTGGGCGCTGAGCCCGCGGCGGCGCAGCAGCTTGGCGGCCGCATTGCTGGCGGAGCCCGAGAACCGGCCCGGGACCCGGGTCGCGAACGTGAGGACCGGCGTGCTCGACGCCTCGACCGTCCCGATCCACTCCCGGAGGCCGGAGGGCACGGGTGGTGCCCCGCGGTCGACGGCCGACGCCCGGGAGGCCGGGGTCGGCAGGCCGAGGTTGTGCGTCGGCGCCCCGGCCAGGACCAGGTCGGCGCCGTCGAGGTGCGGGCCGGCCGACGACGCGTCTACCAGCTCGACCTCGGCGCCGTCCTGGCGCAGCTGGTCGGCGACCGCCTGCGCGACGAGCCGGGTGTTGCCGAACGAGGACTCGACGACGATCAGCACGCGCACGTCAGCCCACCTGCCAGGCCGGGTTGCCGGCGGTGACGGCCTCGAGCGCCTCGGCGAGCACGATCCCGGCCGTGACGAGCGTCGCCACCGCGAGCACGCCGAGGATCCCGGTCCACCAGCGCGCCGCGGCCCCTCCGGCGGGCCTTGACGGGCGCAAGGGCCCCCACACCGTGGACAGCGTGGCGACGAGGAGGAAGAACACGCTGGTGGTCAGGGCGTCGGACCCGTGCCCGTGCGCCTGCGCGGCGACCACCTCCGCAGGTGGACCCACGGCGTCCACGGCCTCCAGCAGCGTCTTGCCGACGCCGGCCGCGGCAGCCGTCGTCGCCATCGACAGGACGGTCAGCGCGACGACCGGCCACCGCGTCGCCCGCCGTACCCCCGGCACCGCGGCGTAGAGCAGGACGGTCAGCGCGGCCAGCACCGAGAGCAGCAGGGCGAGCAGTCCGAGGACGGCATGGGGAGGCACGAAGGGCTCCTGACTCGTTGAGACATGATGTCTCAGGCAGAATAGACATCATGTCTCAACCCCGTCAACGCACCGCCGACCGGATCGTCGACGCCGCGGTCCAGCTGATCCGGCAGCGAGGGCTCACCGTCGGCCTCGACCACATCAGCCTGGAAGAGGCGATCACCACGTCCGGCGTCTCGCGGGCGACCGCGTACCGGCACTGGCCGACGAAGGCCGACTTCCTGCGCCAGGTCCTCCTGCGCGTGGTGCGCGACGCGGAGCTGGAGCCGGAGTCCGATGCCGACATCGCCGCGATCCGGGACCTGGTCGCCGCGCACCGCGAGGTCCTGTCGAGCCCCGAGGGCCGGCGCACGCTCGTCGTCGAGAGCCTGCGGGTGGCCACCGAGGGCGACTTCGGCCGGATCGCCGGCTCCACCGCGTGGCGGGACCACCTCGCCCTGCGCGCCACCTGCGCGGGCCTGCCCCCGGGGGAGCTGCGCGACGCTGTCGCCGCCGAGCTCGCCGCGTCGGAGCGCGCGTTCACCGACCGCCGCGCGCGCGTCTACGCCCGGCTGCCCGCGGTCGTCGGCTACCGGCTGGTGCCGTGGCTCGACCCGGAGACGGGCTTCACGCTCATGGCGGAGGCCACCGGGGCGCTCATGAGCGGCCTCGTCGGCCGGGCAGCGATCGTCCCGACCCGGCCGCCGGTGCTCATGCGGGCGCTCGGGTCGAGCACCGAGTCGGCATGGACCACCGAGTCGTACGCGGTGGTCGCGACCGTGCTGTCGTACCTCGAGCCGGACCCGGACGTGGTGTGGGACGAGCACCGGGTCGACGCCGCGATCGCCGGGTCCTTCGACCTCGAGGACGAGGCCCGACGGCTGCGGACGCGCTAGTCAGGCTGCGCGGGTCCGGGTCACCACCAGCCGGTTGATCCCGTAGAGCACCACGCCGATCGCCAGCAGCAGCCCGGCGCGCAGGTAGACGTCGGCGTCCCGACCGGTGAGCGGGGAGGCCAGCACCAGGGACACGACGGCGCCGACCACGGGGACCCACGTCGGCGACCGGAACGACGGGCCGTCGTCGCCCGCGGCCGGCTCGTCGTCGGGCTGCCCGCGCAGCACCAGCACCGAGATGTTCACCACGACGAAGACCAGCAGCAGGAGCAGCACGGTGGTGTCGGCGAGGCCGGCCAGGTCGCCGGTGCTCACCAGGGTCAGCGCGATGAGCACGGTGAACGCGATGGCGACGTACGGCGTCCGGCGGCGCTCGTGCACCCGGCCCAGGATCTTGGGCACGATGCCCTCGGACGACATCCCGTAGACCAGGCGCGACGCCATGATCATGTTGATCAGCGCGGTGTTGGTGACCGCCAGCAGCGCGATGATCGCGAACAGCCCGGGCGGGAACGTCAGGCCCGCCACCTTGACCACCTCGAGCAGCGGCCCGGTCGACCCCGCGAGCGTCTCGGTGTCCACCAGCATCGTGCTGGTGAACGCCACCCCGAGGTAGACGACGCCGGTGATCGCGAGGCCGCCGAACAGGGCGCGGGGGAAGTCGCGACGGGGCTTCTGGGTCTCCTCCGCCAGGTTCACCGAGTCCTCGAACCCGAGCAGGGCGTAGAAGGCGAGGGCGGTGGCGCCCAGCACCGCGATCCACGGGGTGCCGTCGGTCTCCAGCTCGAGCGCGCGTCCGGGCTCGCCGTCGCCGGTGACCAGCGCCCAGGCGCCGATCGCCAGGATGACCAGCAGGCCGGTGGCCTCGACCACGGTGAGCACCACGTTGACCCGCACGGACTCCGAGATCCCGACCAGGTTCACCGCCGAGATGGCCAGCAGGAAGAACCACGCAGCGGCCAGCGTCGGGACGGTGACGAACTCCGCCAGGTAGTCGCCGCCGAACGCCCGCGCGGCTGCCGACGCGCTGGTGATGCCGGACATCATCACGGCGAACGCGACCATGAAGGTGAGGAAGGGCCGCCGGAACGCGCGGTTGGCGTAGAGCGCGGCGCCGGCGGCCTGCGGAAACCGCCCGACCAGCTCCGCGTACGACGCCGCGGTCAGACCCGCCAGCACGAACGCGCACAGGAACGGCAGCCACAGCGCGCCGCCCACCTCTGCGGCGACCTTGCCCGTGAGCGCGTAGATGCCGGCGCCGAGGATGTCCCCGACGACGAACAGCAGCAGCACCTTGCGGCCGATGGTCCGCTTCAACGGTGTGGTCGTCACGATCTGCTCGTTCATCGTCGCCCCCAGCTCGTCGGACCCCGCGGTCGTCGGACCCTGCTCGTCGGACCTTGCAAGTCTGTTGCCCGACGCCCCCCGCCGCGCGTCGAGGCGCAACCCTGCCTACGCTCGGACACTCAGACGAGATCGGGAGGACTACGCATGATCAAGCGAGTCGTGTTCGTCGCGGGCGTCTCTGCGGGGTACCTGTTCGGCACCCCGGCCGGTCGCCGGCAGCTGGACAAGATCAAGGTCTGGGCCGCCGACGTGTGGCGCGACCCCCGCGTCCAGGAGTACGTGCAGGAGTACGAGAGCCAGGCCGCCGCGTTCGCCAAGAAGCAGGGCGCGGCCGTGTGGGAGAAGGCCGTCGACACGGCCAAGGGCGCGATGTCGTCGTCGACGACGAAGTACCCCGACACCTCGCCGACGGTCGTCGAGCCGCTGGTGGACGCGGACGACGCCAACCCCGGGCAGCGGTGAGCCCCACCCCGCTGCCGGTGGCCCCGGGTCAGGAGTCCGTCTGGGACTACCCGCGGCCGCCCCGGGTGGAGCGGATGTCCGAACAGGTCGTCGTGACGCTCGACGGTCTGCCCGTCGCATCCACCAGCGACGCCGTGCGCGTGCTCGAGACCAGCCACCCGCCGGTGTACTACCTGCCGGTCGACGCGTTCGAGCCGGGCGTGCTGGAGGCCGCGGCCGGGTCGTCGGTGTGCGAGTACAAGGGCGGCGCGACGTACGTCTCGGTCCGCGTCGGTGACCGGCTGCTGTCGCGCGTCGGCTGGACCTACCCCGCACCGCTGCCCGGCTACGAGGTGCTGGCCGGCCGCGTCGCGCTGTACGCCCACGACCTCACGTGCACCGTGGCCGGGGAGCTGGTGCAGCCGCAGCCCGGAGGGTTCTACGGCGGCTGGATCACGTCGCGGGTGGTGGGACCGTTCAAGGGCTCACCTGGCACGCTCGGCTGGTAGCCGGGCCGTCGCGCCGCTGAGGACCAGATCGTCGGTTCGGCACGAGATCGCGGGTGGGAACCGGCGATCTCGTGCTCAACCCACGATCTCAGTCGGGTTCGTCGCTGAGCAGGCGCAGGGCCTCGTCGGCGATGGTCCGCGGATCTCCGGCGACCGGGACGTCGACGCCGTCCTCGTCGGCACCCAGCGGTTCGAGGGTGGCCAGCTGGCTGGCGAGCAGGGCCGCAGGCATGAAGTGGCCCGTGCGCTCGGCCAGCCGACGGGTGAGCTCCTCGTGCGGCACCACCAGGTGCACGAACCGCACGCGACCGTCCGCGGTGCGCAGGATGTCGCGGTAGGAGCGGCGCAGCGAGGAGCAGGTCACCACGGTCGGTCCGCCCGCGGCCGACATCGCGTCGCGCACCGCGCGCAGCCAGGGCCCGCGGTCGTCGTCGGTCAGCGCCCGGCCCGCCCGCATGGCCTCCACGTTGGCCGGCGGGTGCAGGTCGTCGCCCTCGATCAGGGGTCGTCCGAGGCGCTCGGCCAGCAGCGCGGCGGTGGTGGTCTTGCCTGTGCCGGAGACCCCCATGACGACGAGGTGCTCGATCGGGCTGCTCACCGGCCCAGCGTCGCACGAACGCGGCCGCCGAACTCGTCACTGCGGGCCGAGATCGTCCGTTGCAGCTGACGCGCTCGGCCGGGACTGACGAGCTCGTCGGTGGACCCGGGCACCTAAACTCGCCCGATGCCCTCGCTCGTCGTCGACACCACACCTCTGCGTGTCAGCCCGGCGTTCCGGCGGCTGTGGTGGGGGATCTCGATCTCGAACCTCGGGGCGCAGCTGACGGTGGTCGCGGTCGGGCTGCAGGTGTACGGGATCACCCGGTCGACGGCCTCGGTCGGGGTGCTCGGGCTGTGCGCGCTGGTGCCCCTGGTGGTGTTCGGTCTGTACGGCGGAGCGATCGCGGACCACTACGACCGCCGCACGGTCGCACTGGTGGCGTCGGTGGTGGCGTGGGGCGTGACGATGGGGCTGGCCGCGCAGGCGTGGCTGGGCAACACGCAGGTGTGGGTGCTCTTCGCGCTGGTCGCGGTGCAGTCGGGGGCGTTCGCCGTGAACTCGCCCGCGCGGTCGGCGATCATCCCGCGGCTGCTGGACCCCAAGCTGCTCCCGGCGGCCAACGCCCTGCAGACGCTCGGGTTCAGCGTCGCGTTCACCGTCGGCCCGCTGCTCGGCGCGTTCCTCGTGGCAGCGTTCGACTACGGGGTCGCGTACACGCTCGATGCCGTCCTGTTCACGGCCGCCCTGGTGGCGCTGTTCCGGCTGCCGCCGCAGCCCCCGGAGCACTCGGAGACCCGGCGGGAGCGCGCGGGGCTGGCGTCGGTGGTCGACGGGTTCCGGTACCTGGGCACCCAGAAGAACGTGCGGATGACGTTCGCCGTGGACCTGGTCGCCATGATCACGTCGTCGCCGCGCGTGCTGTTCCCCGCGGTCGGCCTCGTGTACCTCGGTGGGGGTGCGACGACCACCGGGGTCATGGCCGCGTCGGCGGCGGTCGGCGTCGGGCTCGCCGGGCTGTTCTCCGGCGGGCTGACCCGGATCAGCTGGCAGGGCCGGATCATCGCGGTGGCCATCACGGTCTGGGGGCTGGCCGTCGCCGGGTTCGGTCTCACGCTCGTCCTGGCCGGCCGGTCGCACCCCGACCGCGTCCTCTGGCTGGCCCTCGCGATCGCGGTGCTCATGCTCGTGGTCGCCGGGGCGGCCGACGCGATCAGCTCGGTGTTCCGGCAGACCATCCTGCAGACCGCGACGCCCGACGACATGCGCGGCCGGCTGCAGGGCGTGTTCATCGTGGTCGTCGCGGGCGGTCCCCGGCTGGGCGAGGCGCTGCTCGGCGGGGCGGCGTCGCGGGTCGGCGAGGGCTGGGCCGCGGTGGTCGGTGGCCTCCTGTGCGTGCTGCTCCTGTGGGTGCTGGTGCGTGCGCAGCGCTCCTTCTGGGACTACGACGCCCGGCACCCGGTGCCCTGAAGACCTACGGCCGCGGCACGTTCCGCAGGTTCGAGCGGGCCATCGCCATGACCTCGCCGAGCCCGCCGCCGAGCACCTCCTTGCTCATGGCCGCGGTGAACCCCGAGACCTGCGCGCGCGTGATCTTCGGCGGCAGCGACAGGGCCCGCGGGTCGGTGACGAGGTCGATCAGCGCCGGACCGTCGTGCGAGAACGCCTGCCGCAGGGCCGACCGGATGTCCGTGGGCTTCTCGACGCGGACCGACGGGATGCCGATCGCCGACGCCACCGCCGCGTAGTCGATCGGGGGACTGTCGGTGGCGTAGGAGGGCAGCCCGTCGACGAGCATCTCGAGCCGGACCATGCCGAGCGTCGCGTTGTCGAACAGGACGATCTTCACCGGCAGGTCCAGCGCCCGCACCGTGATGAGCTCGCCCAGGAGCATCGACAGGCCGCCGTCGCCGGCCATCGCCACGACGTGCCGCCCGCCGCCGGACAGGGCCGCGCCGATCGCGTGCGGGACCGCGTTGGCCATCGACCCGTGCAGGAACGAGCCGATCACCCGGCGCCGACCGTTGGGCGTGATGTACCGGGCGGCCCAGACGTTGCACATGCCGGTGTCCACCGTGAACACGGCGTCGTCGGGCGCCTCCTCGTCCAGCACGACCGCCGCGAACTCGGGGTGGATCGGCTGGGTGTGCTCGACGTCCTTGGTGTACGCGCCGATGACGCCGCTCATGGCCCGGTGGTGCTTCTTGAGCATCTGGTCGAGGAACCGGTGGCTGCGCTTCGCCTTCACGACGCCGAGCAGCGCGGACACGGTCTCGCCGACGTCGCCCAGCACCACCAGGTCGTTGCGCGTCCGCCGGCCCAGGCGCGTCGGCTCGATGTCCACCTGCGCGGTGCGCACCCCCGACGGCAGGAACTGGTCGTACGGGAAGTCGGTGCCGAGCAGGAGCAGCAGGTCCGCGCCCTCCATGGCCGACTGGCACGCGCCGTACCCGAGCAGCCCGGACATGCCGACGTCGAACGGGTTGTCCACCTGGATGTGCTCCTTGCCGCGCAGGCTGTGCCCGACTGGTGCGTTCAGGTGGCGGGCCAGCGCGAGCACCTCGGTGCGCGCGTGCCGGACCCCCGCCCCGGCGAAGATCGTCACCTTGCCCGCCGCGTCGATGGCCTCGGCGAGCGCCCGCACGGCGCCCTCGTCGGGGACGACGCGCGGCGGCGGCGGGGGCGTGAGGACGTCGACGGCGTCGTCGGGCGCGTCCTGGTCGGCGACGTCCCCCGGCAGGGTCAGCACCGCGACGCCGGGCCCGCCGTACGCGTGGTGGATGGCCGACCGGAACACCCGGGGTGCCTGCGCGGCGGACGAGACCATCTCGGAGAACACCGAGCACTCCAGGAACAGCCGGTCGGGGTGGGTCTCCTGGAAGTAGCCGGTGCCGATCTGCGCGCTCGGGATGTGCGACGCGATGGCCAGCACCGGGACGCGCGAGCGGTTGGCGTCGTAGAGGCCGTTGATCAGGTGCAGGTTGCCCGGTCCGCACGAGCCGGCGCAGACCGCGAGCCGGCCGGTGAGCTCGGCCTCCGCGGCGGCCGCGAACGCCCCGGCCTCCTCGTGCCGGACGTGCACCCACGTGATGTCGACGCCGTCCTCGTGCGCGCGCCGGACGGCGTCCACCACCGGGTTGAGGCTGTCGCCGACGATCCCGTAGACGTGCCGCGCACCGGCGGCGACGAGCTGGGCGACGAGCAGGTCGGCGATCGTGCGGCGTCGTGCCATGGGGTCCTCCGGGGCGGTGGGCGGTCCGCCCATCGTCTGCCCGGTGGGCGGCCCCTGCACCTCAGGCCAGCGCCGCCAGCGCCTCGTGCAGGTTCGCCGTCACCGCCGCGCGGTGCGGCTCCACCCAGTCGCCCTCGAACCGGCGCGGGGTGATCTCGATCATCATCACCAGGCACAGCCGCATCCGGTACAGGTCCAGGCGGGTGCGCGCGGACGGGCTGTCGACGTCCAGCGGACCGTAGCCGGCGAGCAGCGCGGGGGTGCCGGGCTCGCGGCCCATGGGGTCGACGCCCACCAGGTCGGCCAGCGGGTCCCCCCAGAACGCGCGCTCGGGGTCGATCACACCGACCACCGCACCCGTCCCCGGGTCGACGAACACGTTCCCGGCCCAGAGGTCGGTGTGCACGAGCGCGGACCGCGGGACGTCGCCGAGCACGTGCGCGTGCCGGGCCAGCGCGGACCGGACCTCGTCGACGGGTACGGGGACCGACCACCGTGCGGCGTCCTCGAGCAGCTCGTCGACCATGCCCGTGAACGACTCGGCCCACGTGGCCTCCTGCCGCCCGCAGGGGTAGCCGAACGCCGACCCCTCGATCGCGTGCAGCGCCGCCAGGACGGCGCCGGTCCCGCGCTCCGCGCGCGCGGTCCGCGGGTCCGACGACGCCGGCCCGAACCCCGCGTCGACCAGCGGCACCCCCGGCAGGTGGCTGACCACGAGCGCGTCGCTGGGCAGCAGCGAGCGGGAGAAGTCGGTGAGCAGCACCCGCGGCATGAGCAGCGCGGGCAGCTCGGCCGCCAGACCGTAGACGAGCGCCTCGGCGCGCAGCAGGTCGTGCTCGTAGGTCAGCAGCCCGTCCGTGCCGACGGGCGCGGTCTTGACCACCACGCGCTCGCCGTCGGCCAGGGTCACGCGGTAGGTCGTCGCGAACTGGCCGCCGGTGAGCAGCTCGACCTCCGCCAGCCGTCCGAGCGGGGCGACCAGCGAGTTCAGGGCGTCGTTCACGCGTCGAGGGTACCGACCGACCGGGTGGGTTCGACGCACTCGGCGACCTCGCACGCCGCGACCGCGGCACCCCCGGTCGACGACGGCGACCCGGCCTCCACGGCGTCGTGCACGTGCCCCGCCGGGTCCCCGCGCAGCGTCCGCAGGGCGGCGAGCGTGCCCACCACCGCGAACCCGGCGGAGACGACCACCACGAGGAACCCCGCGTGCGACCCGTCCGCGTCGATCTGCGCGCCGGCGACCGACGAGCCGACCGACACCCCGACGCCGAGCGACGTGCCCACCCAGGTCAGCCCCTCGGTCAGCCGCTCGCGCGGGACCAGGTCCTGCACCAGCCCGTTGCCGTTGATGAGCGTGGGCGCGATGGCGAACCCGGCGACGAACATCACCGCCGCGAGCGCCACCAGGGACTGCACGAGGAAGAAGAAGCACACGCCGACCGCGAGCGCGACGACGCCGGTGGCGAACCGCAGGTACAGGGGCCGACGCCAGTGCCGGGTGCCGTAGAGCAGGCCGGAGATCAGCGAGCCGAGCGCGAACACCGCCAGGATGATCCCGGCGGCCCCCTTGGATCCCGACTCCTCGGCGAACGCGACGGTGGCCACGTCGGTGGCGCCGAAGATCAACCCCATCGCGACGAAGACGAGCGCCAGCACCACCATGCCGGGGTTGCGCAGGACGGACCCCTTCGGGCGCGGGCTGCCCACCGGGGCGGGCGGCGGCTCGGTGCCGCGCAGGGCGAGGAACCAGTAGCCGCCGACCAGCATGGCGACCAGCGGGACGAGCAGCCCGGCGGCGGGGGCGACGCCCGTGGCCAGGATGGTGGCCAGCACGGGGCCGACGATGAACACCAGCTCGTCGAGCGCCGACTCCAGCGAGTACGCGGTGTGCATGCGGTGGGGCTCGCCGCCGAGCACCCGCGCCCAGCGCGCCCGCACCAGCGACCCGAACGAGCCGATGCCGGCACCGGTGACCACGGCCGCGGCGTACAGCCACGCCTCGTGCGCCTCCTGCGACGCGGCGACCACCAGCCAGACGAGCCCCACGGCGGCGACCGCGACCGCCGGCCGCATCACGCGCGACTGCCCGTGCCGGTCCACCAGCCGGGCGAGCTGCGGGGAGCAGAGCGCCTGCGCGATGACGTAGACGGCGGACACCCGCCCGGCCGTCCCGTAGGAGCCGTAGACGGTGGAGACCATGAGCACGATGCCGATGCCGACCATCGACATGGGCAGTCGGGCGAGCACACCGGAGCCCGAGAAGGCGAGAGCCCCCGGGCGCGTCAGCACGTCGCGGTAGGGCTGGAGCACCGACTCAGTGTGTCATCAGGTCTATCGCGACGCCGCGCCGTGCCTCACCATTCATGGCATGACGGACGTCCTGGTCAGCGACGCACCCGACGAGCACCGGTTCGAGGCCCGCGGGCCCGACGGGGAGCTCCTCGGCTTCACGGTGTACGACACGATCGGCAGCACGGTCGTCTTCACGCACACCGAGGTCGACCCGGCGCAGGAGGGCAAGGGCGTCGCGGGCGTCCTCGTGCAGGCCGCCCTCGACGCGGTCCGGGCCAGCGGCCGTGACGTCGTGGCGTTCTGCCCGTACGTCAAGGCGTGGATCGCCCGGCACCCCGACTACCAGGACCTGGTGCGGACGCCCCAGCACTGAGGCGCCGGGCGGCTCAGGCGCCCAGCGCGGCGGACACGACGTCCTTGGCCTCCGCCTGGACCTGCGCCAGGTGCTCGGCGGACACGAACGACTCCGCATAGATCTTGTAGACGTCCTCGGTGCCGGACGGCCGCGCGGCGAACCACGCGTTCTGCGTGGTCACCTTGAGCCCGCCGATCGACGCACCGTTGCCGGGCGCCTCGGTCAGCCGCGCGGTGATCTCCTCGCCGGCCAGCGTCGTGGCGGTCACCTGCGACGGCGTCAGCTTCGCCAGCGTCGCCTTCTGGTCGCGGGTGGCCGCGGCGTCGACGCGGGCGTACCAGCTCTCCCCGAACTCCGCGACGAGCGCGCGGTGGTGCTCCGACGGCGACCTGCCCGTGGTGGCCAGGATCTCCGAGGCCAGCAGCGCGGGCAGGATCCCGTCCTTGTCGGTGGTCCACACGGTGCCGTCCTTGCGCAGGAACGACGCGCCCGCGGACTCCTCGCCGCCGAACCCGACCGACCCGTCCACCAGCCCGGGCACGAACCACTTGAACCCGACGGGCACCTCGAGCAGGCGTCGGCCCAGCTTGCCGGCGACGCGGTCGATGAGGCTGGACGACACCAGGGTCTTGCCGATCGCCGTGCCGTCGCCCCAGCCCGCACGGTTGCCGCCGTACAGGTAGGAGATGGCGACGGCGAGGTAGTGGTTGGGGTTCATCAGCCCGTCGGAGGTGACGATGCCGTGCCGGTCGGAGTCGGTGTCGTTGCCGGTGGCGATGTCGAACGGGGCGGGGTCGCCCGCCATGCGCGTGACCAGCGACGCCATCGCGTACGGCGAGGAGCAGTCCATCCGGATCTTGCCGTCCCAGTCCAGCGTCATGAAGCCGAACTGCGGGTCGACGTCCGGGTTCACCACGGTGAGGTCGAGGCCGTAGTGCTCGGCGATGGCTCCCCAGTACTCGACCGACGCGCCGCCCAGCGGGTCTGCGCCGATGCGGACGCCGGCCGTCCGGATGGCGTCGACGTCGATGACGTTGACCAGGTCCGCGACGTAGGAGGACAGGTAGTCGTGCTTGAGGGTGGTGTCCGCCGCCAGGGCCGCCTCGGCGCTCACGCGCGGCACGTCCTTCCACCCCGACGCGAGGATCTGGTTGGCGCGGTCCGCGATCCACCCCGTGGCGTCGGACCCGGCGGGGCCGCCGTGCGGCGGGTTGTACTTGAAGCCGCCGTCGCGCGGCGGGTTGTGCGACGGGGTCACGACGATGCCGTCGGCCAGGCCGGGGCCGACCGTGCGCACGCCCTCGGAGGTGCCCGCGCCGTTGTGCCGCAGGATCGCGTGGGAGACGGCGGGCGTGGGGGTCCACGAGTCGCGCGCGTCCACGTGCACCTCGACGCCGGCCGCGCCGAGCACCTCGAGCGCCGACCGCCAGGCCGGGTCGGACAGCGCGTGGGTGTCGCGGCCGATGAACAGCGGGCCGTCGGTGCCCTGCGACCGGCGGTACTCCACGATCGCGGCGGTGGTCGCCACGATGTGCGCCTCGTTGAACGCGGTGTCGAGCGCCGACCCGCGGTGGCCGCTGGTGCCGAACACCACCCGCTGGGTGGGGTCGTCCAGGTCAGGTTCGCGGTCGTAGTACGCGGCGGTCAGCGCGCCGAGGTCGACGAGGTCGGACGGCTGGGCAGGTGTTCCGGCGCGCGGGTCCATGCCCCTGATCCTCTCCTACGCCCCGGGGTCCCGCACACCCCGGTCCGCACCGACCGGTAGCCTTTCCGCCATGGCCAAGAACTCGTCCGACTTCGTGCTGCGCCCGTTCGAGGGGCTCCCCGGTGAGCCCGACTGGGTGGCGCTCAAGGAGCTCGTCCCGGCGGCGACCGCCACCGCCCGCACCACCGCGGAGCACGGCGCCCGCGAGGTCCTGGTCACCACGGTCCTGCCCACCAGCTGGCCCGCCCTGCACCGCGCCGACGGCGTGATCCTGCTGGCCCTGCAGACCGCCAGCAGCTCCAACGACGTGAGCCGCGACCTCGCGCACGCCCTGCTGGAGGCCCTCGAGGTCGAGGCGGGCACCGCGGTCGAGACGATCGGGCTGCCCGAGCCGGGCCCGCGCCTCCAGGACGTGCTGGACCTGAGCGTGCCCTTCGAGGTCACCGTGCAGGACTCGTTCGCCTACTGGCTGGCCCCGGACACCGAGCGCACCCCGGACCTGCAGGCCGCGATCGAGGAGGCCGACGGCGGCATCATCGACACGGTCAAGCTCCAGGCCGCCGACGCCGCCTACTGGTGCCGCATGGGCGCCCGCGAGTTCCTGCGCTGGGCGCAGCCGCACGAGGAGCAGGTGGTGCTCGACGGGCTCGCCCGCCTGCACGCCAAGCGCGCCTCCGGCTTCGAGGGCGCCAAGTTCGTCGGCTACTTCCGCTCCGCCGGCCTCGTCGTGCCGGTGTGGGAGCTGGCCAAGGGCTCGGAGGCCGAGGACGTCGAGAAGCCGCTCGCCGACTTCGTCCCCGCGTTCGACGCCGCGCTCGCGGACACCACGCCGCTGGACGCGAACGAGCGCCGCGCGCGGGCCGGGCTGGTGGCCCGGCAGGTCACCCTGCGCTGACGGGCGGGACGCGCTCGGAAAGATAGGGTGGCCGACGTGACGCGCGAGGGCGGCCAGACCGCCGACGACCAGGCGACGGCCGCCGACGGCAAGGTGCCGGCACCGGCCGCGACGTCGCCCGCAGCGGCACGCAAGGCCTCCGTCGACGAGCGCAAGGCGGCGGCCCACAAGGCTCGGCAGCGGGTGGCGGTCATCATCCCCGCCAAGGACGAGTCGCGGCGCATCGCCGCCACCGTCCGCTCCGCCCGCGCCATCCCCCACGTGGACCTGGTGCTGGTGGTCGACGACGGTTCCGAGGACGACACCCAGCACGTCGCGCGCGAGGCCGGCGCGGTGGTGGTCCGCCACTCGCACAACCGGGGCAAGGCGGCTGCCATGGAGACCGGGGCGGCGGTCGTCGCCATGCGCGACGCGCCCGACCGGCAGCCCCGCATCCTGCTGTTCATCGACGGCGACCTGGGCGAGACCGCCGTGAACACCGCGCCGCTGGTGCCGCCGGTGTTCGAGGGCCACGCGGACCTGGCCATCGCCCTGATCCCGCCGCAGCCGGGTGCCGGCGGCCGCGGGATCGTCGTCGGCGCCGCCCGCCGTGCCATCGCGTCGATGACCGGGTGGACCCCGACGCAGCCCCTGTCGGGCATGCGCTGCCTGACCCGCGAGGCGTTCGAGGCGGCCACCCCGCTGGCCCACGGGTGGGGCGTCGAGACGGGGATGACGATCGACCTGCTGCGCCGCGGGTTCCGCGTCGTCGAGGTGCCGTGCGACCTCAGGCACCGGCCCTCGGGCTCGGACCTCAAGGGGCAGCTGCACCGCGCGGCGCAGTACCGGGACGTGCAGATGGCGGTGAACGCCCGCCGGGTGCGGCGCGCCGCCGGTGCTGTCCGGCGGACCGTCGCCCCCGCGCAGCCGCCGCAGACGCACCGCTAGTCGGCGCGCGCAGGCTCCTTCGCCGGCTCCGCGGGGGACAGCTCGCCCTCCGGGGCGCCCAGCCGCCACTGCGCGGCCGCGGCCACCAGGCACGGCACGGCGACCGCGATCCCCGTGGCCGGGACCACGATGCCGGAGTCGTTCATGAGGAACCCGACCGTCAGCGCGGCGGCGATCGCGGCGACCGCGGGGCGCAGCAGCGGGACCGCGCTGGTCAGCCCGGCCAGCGGTCCCCGCCCCATGAGGGCGCCGCGGCGCGGGAGCCCACCCACGACGACCAGCCACGTGAGCGCGATGCCGCCGATCGCGGTCACCAGGTACCGCCACGACGTCAGCACCCGCAGGTTGACCGCGATCTTGCGGCCGACCACGTCCCACAGGCCGCCGTCGAGGACGGTCGCGAAGAACCGGCCCAGGTGGGTGCGGTCCCCGGCCGGACGCATCCAGTCGAGCACCGCGAACCCGCCGACCACCACGACGCCGACCAGCGCGATCAGCCCGATCCACCGCCAGCTGACCTTCCGGCCGCTCACCACGATGGTCAGCATCGCGAACGCCAGGATGAGCGCGGGCGGGCCCCCGAAGTCGCTGCCCAGGCCGGGGGCGCCGTCGACGACGACGAGCACCAGCCCGAGAGCGGCGACGACGACCGTGGCGAGCGTGCGCCGGCCGCGCCGCAGCAGCGGGTCGGCCAGTGCGACCGCGAGCAGCAGACCAGCCGCCGTGAGCAGGGCGAACGCCTGGTTGCTCATCCCGTAGAAGCGCGCGGCGAGGAGCCGGTGGGCGCCCATCGGCGAGTCGATGACCAGCGTGGAGCCGGTGCAGGCGTCGACCGCGAGCACCGCCACCGTCACCCCCGCCACCAGCCCCGCCGGCCCCAGCAGGTTGCGGCGCCACGGTCCGACCAGCGCGACGACCGTGATGAGCGCGATCCACCCGAGGAGCACCCACCAGAACATGGTTCTCGGCATGGCGGACGTCCACCACGGGACGGTGTTGGTGAGGAACGAGGCCACCGGGGCGGCGGCCAGCGCCAGCGCTCCCACGTGCAGCAGCCGCAGCGCCGGGCGCAGGGGACGGCGGTCGGAGCGGCCGGTGCGGGTGAGGATGATCGCCGCGGCCACGAAGAGGACGGCCTGGATGAGCACGAGCCGCGTCGAGTAGGCGCCGCTGACCCGCGTGACCATGGTGGCGTGCTGCTGGATGTCGAGCAGCTGGGCCACCCGCGCGGTCGCCGTGCCCGTGGGCGGTCCCGGCAGGATCTCTGCACCGCTGAGCGCCGCGGCGTCGTTGTCGAGCCCGATGCCGTCCAGCAGGGTCGGTGTCACGTCGACCGACTGGATGAGGCCCGCCTGGCGGGTGGAGCCGGAGGTCAGGAGGCTGTCGACGTACTCCTGGCCGTTCGGGGCCGGCCCGGTGGCGGCCGCCAGCTGGAGGGCGGTGCGACCGGAGTCCGCCAGCGAGACCACCAGGACGGTCGCGCCGGAGCGCTGCGCGCCTGCGAGCACGGCGCCGATCCGGGTGTCGATGGCCTGCGCCTGCAGCGCCCGCGACGGCTCGATGATCGCGTCCGGCGTCGACACGTCGGGCGGCGCCGGCTCGCCCAGCTCGTCGTCCGGGGCGGTCGGGGTCGGCTGCGGGGTGCTCGGCCGCGGCGCGGTGGCGTACCCCGGGTCCCGCAGCGAGCCGGCGTCGACGACCACCAGCGCCGAGGTCGCCAGGGCGTCGCGCACCGCCCGCGTGAGCCCCGTGCCCGTGGTCGGGAGCAGCTGGTGGGTGCCCACAGGGATGCCGCCGGCGCCGGCCAGCGCGATCGCGGCGCCCGGCCCGATGCCGGTCACCACGGTGCCGGCGTCGGCCAGCATGTCGCCGAACAGTCCCGGGGTGGCGCCGTACGACTCGGCGTCGGCAGCTGCCACGTACTCCTCCCAGCCGGGCACCTCGCCGCTCTCGCCCGGGTCGCGCAGCGTGCGGCAGGTGCCGTCGTCGGCGCGCACGTCCGCGGCGCGCGTGCCGGAGGACACCCCGAGCCAGCCGTCCGCGGGGCAGGACCGGGACGCCACGCTCCGGGCGGCGACCAGCCCGACGGACCCCGCACGGGACAGGTTCCACAGCGCGGGGGTGGTGAGCGTGGTGACGTCGTCCCAGCGGACCCCCGTGACGCCGACCAGCACGACCGGGGGCTGCTCGGCCGCCTCCGCCGGCGTCGCCAGCAGCACCCCCGCCACGCCGAGCAGCAGGACGAGCGCCGCGCCGCGAAGCCGGGACGCGCGCGGGCGGGCAGGGGTCAGCACCGTTCCAGCCTACGGGCGCACTACCCTCGACCCGGGCGGCGCTGCGGGGCATCCGTGCAGCGTGCACATCATCTGCACGGGAGGGACGCCATGACCAACGGGCTGCCGCGGTACGCCTACCTGGGTCCGGCCGGGACGTTCACCGAGGCCGCGCTGCGCCAGGTCGCCGCGGCCGGCGAGTGCGTGGACGTGCCGGTCGCCGACGTGTCGTCGGCTATCGACGCCGTCCGCACGGGCGAGGCGGACTTCGCGGTCGTCGCCATCGAGAGCACCGTGGAGGGCGGCGTCACCGCCACGCTCGACAGTCTCGCGGCGGGCGACCCCCTGGTGATCCTGCGCGAGATGCTCGTCCCCGTGCAGTTCACGCTGGCAGCGGCGCCCGGGGTCCGGCTGTCGGAGGTGCGGCGGATCTCCGCGCACCCGCACGCCTGGGTGCAGTGCCGGCGCTGGCTGGCGCACCACCTGCCGTCGGTGGTGCACGTGCCGGCCACGTCGAACACCGCGCCCGCGGCCCTCATCGCGAGCGGTGGGGGTGCGGAGCTCGGCTTCGACGCGGCCCTCGTCCCGCCCGCCGCGGTCGACTCCTACGGGCTGGTGCCGCTGGCGCAGGACGTCGCGGACAACGTGTCGGCACAGACCCGGTTCGTCGTCGTCGGCCACCCGGGCTCGGTGCCTGCGCGGACCGGCGCCGACAAGACGACCCTCGTCGTGCACCTGCCCGACAACGAGGCCGGCGCGCTGCTCGCCATGCTCGAGCAGTTCGCGGTCCGCGGGGTGAACCTCTCCCGCATCGAGTCGCGTCCCATCGGCGACTCGCTCGGCCGCTACTCGTTCTCCCTGGACGCCGAGGGCCACATCACCGACGAGCGCGTCGGCGAAGCCGTGATGGGCCTGCACCGGCGCTGCCCGTACGTCCGGTTCCTCGGCTCCTACCCCCGCGCCGACGCGGTCGAGCCCACCGTCCACGTCGGCACGGCGGACCCGGACTTCGTCGGTGCGCGTGCCTGGCTGCAGCGGGTGCGCGCCGGCGCCGCGACCTGACGCTCAGGCCACCGGCGCCCGCACGACGAGCGCCGCGTGGTCCACCCGGGCGGACAGCTCCGTGACCCGCCCGACGATGTCGCCATCCACCTGCACGTGCTCCCCGCCCTGCACCACGACGCGGACCTCCTGTGCCCGGGTGTGGTCGATGCGGCCGATCTTGCCGGGCAGGTCGTTGCGCATGCCGGCGCCCTGCAGCACCACCTCGCCGAACAGCTGCGCCCAGCCGGCGATGCCGCCGCGCGTGTCGATCGCGGCGACGTCGAGCCAGCCGTCGTCGAGCTCCGCGTCCGGCAGCAGGGTGATCCCGCCGGGGAGCTTGCCGCAGTTGCCGATCAGCAGGCTGCGCAGCCGGGTCGACGTCATGGGCTGGTCGTCCAGCCGGACGTGCACGCGGGTGCGGCGGCCGTGCAGGTGCCGCATGCCGGACACGAAGTAGGCGATCCAGCCGACCCGAGCCTTAAGCTGCTCGTCGGTGTCGGACACCATCGCGGCGTCGAACCCGAGCCCGGCGATCACCAGGAAGATGTGGTCGCGCGGCAGGTCGAGCTGGTCGGGCAGGTCGTCGGCCGCCTCGGCCACGGCGTCGTCGACGTCGGACTCCCACCGGTGGACCCGCAGCCAGCCGACGTCGATGGTCCGGTCCCGACCCTCCAGCGCGACGTGCAGGGCGGCCATCGGGTCGCTCAGCGGCAGGTCGAGGTTGCGGGCCAGCAGGTTCCCCGTGCCCAGCGGCAGGAGCCCCATGGGCACCCCGGTGCCGACGAGGCCCTCGGCCACCGCCCGGACGGTGCCGTCCCCGCCGATCGCCACGACGACGTCCGCCCCCTCGGCGATCGCCTTGCGCGCCTGACCGACACCGGGGTCGGCGATCGTCGTCTCGAACCAGAGCGGCGCGGGAAGCCCCAGCTCCGCGCACGCCTCCAGCACGGCGGTGCGCAGCGCCGGCACGTCCGGCTTGGAGGGGTTGGCGACGAAGGCCACGAGCTGCGCGTCCTCGTCGACGTCCCGCGCCAGCCGCAGCGCCCGCGCGGTGGCGCTCTCCCGAGGGGACTCGATCCGCCGACGCAGCTCGCGCTGCCGCAGCCACAGGACGAGCACCAGGAGCAGGGCGGCGACCGCTGCGACGGCCGCGCTCACGGCCACCCACGCCTCCCAGGTCATGGGGCGAATCTACGGTGCGAGGGGTCGCGCGCGGGTCGGTAGGGTCGGGGGGTGATCGATCTGCGGCTCCTGCGGGAGGACCCCGACCTCGTCCGCGCCAGCCAGACCACGCGCGGGGACGACCCCCACCTGGTCGACCAGGTGCTAGACGCCGACGCGCGCCGGCGTTCCGCGCTGACCGAGTTCGAGACCCTGCGGGCCGAGCAGAAGTCCCTGGGCAAGCTGGTGGCGCAGGCACAGGGCGACCAGAAGCACGCGCTGCTGACCCGCGCCAAGCACCTGTCCGACCAGGTCAAGGCCCTGCAGTCCGACGCCGAGGCGGCCGAGGCGCACGCCACCGAGCTGAGCCGCCGGATCGCGAACATCGTCGAGGACGGCGTCCCGGCGGGCGGCGAGGACGACTACGTGGTGCTCAAGCACGTGGGGGACGCCCGCGCCTTCGACTTCCCGGTCAAGGACCACCTCGAGCTGGGCGAGGGGCTGGCGGCCATCGACACCGAGCGCGGCGCCAAGGTGTCCGGCGCCCGGTTCTACTTCCTCACCGGCATCGGCGCGCGCCTCGAGCTGGCCCTGCTCAACGCGGCCGTCGACAAGGCGATGAGCGCCGGCTTCACGCCCGTCATCACCCCGACGCTGGTCAAGCCGGAGATCATGGCCGGCACGGGCTTCCTCGGCGCCCACGCGGACGAGGTCTACCACCTGCCGGCCGACGACCTGTACCTCGTCGGCACCAGCGAGGTCGCACTCGCCGGGTACCACATGGGGGAGATCCTCGACCTGTCGGCCGGTCCGAAGCGCTACGCCGGCTGGTCGGCCTGCTACCGCCGCGAGGCCGGCTCGTACGGCAAGGACACCCGCGGGATCATCCGCGTGCACCAGTTCCACAAGGTCGAGGCCTTCACGTACACGACGGTCGAGGACGCCTACGACGAGCACCGCCGCATCCTCGCCTGGCAGGAGGAGATGCTCGCCCTCGCCGAGCTGCCGTACCGCGTGATCGACACGGCTGCCGGTGACCTGGGCTCGAGCGCCGCGCGCAAGTTCGACTGCGAGGCGTGGCTGCCCAGCCAGGAGCGGTACCTCGAGCTCACGTCGACCTCGAACTGCACGACGTTCCAGGCCCGCCGCCTGGGCGTCCGCGAGCGCACGGCGGACGGCTCGATGCGTCCTGTGGCCACCCTCAACGGCACCCTGGCCACCACCCGCTGGATCGTCGCGCTGCTGGAGAACCACCAGCAGGCCGACGGCTCCGTGCGTGTCCCGGAGGGGCTGCGTCCGTACCTGGGCGGCCTCGAGGTGCTGGAGCCCGTGCGATGACCCGCTGCCGCCTGGTCGCCCTCGACGTCGACGGGACGCTCATGTCCTACGACGGCGTCATCTCCGACGCGGTGCGCGAGGCGGTCCTGCAGGTCCGCGACTCCGGGCTGCACGTGGTCCTCGCCACGGGCCGCGGGGTGCACTCCGTGGCGCCCGTGGCCCGCGCGCTCGGGCTCACGGAGGGCTGGGTCGTGTGCTCGAACGGCGCCGTGACCGCCCGCCTGGACCCCGCCGCGGAGAACGGGTACGAGATCGTGCGGGTGGTCACGTTCGACCCCGGCCCCGCGCTGCGCACGATCGCCCTGGAGCTGCCCGACGCCCTGTTCGCCGTCGAGGACCTGGGCCTGGGCTTCCGCGTCTCCGCCGACTTCCCGGACGGCGAGCTGTCCGGCGACCTCGAGGTGGTGTCCTGGGACGAGCTCACCTCGACGCCCGCCACCCGCGTGGTCATCCGCAGCCCGCAGAGCACGCCCGAGGAGTTCCACGAGCTGGTCGAGCGCGTCGGCCTGCACGAGGTCGAGTACGCCGTCGGCTGGTCCGCGTGGCTGGACCTCACCCCCGGTGGGGTGTCCAAGGCCAGCGCCCTGGAGGAGGTCCGCCAGCACCTCGGCGTGCAGCCGCACGCCACCGTGGCGATCGGCGACGGCGGCAACGACGTGCAGATGCTGCGCTGGGCGGCGCGCGGGGTCGCGATGGGGCACGCGTCCGAGGCGGTCCGGGCCGCGGCCGACGAGGTCACGGGCACCATCGACGACGACGGCGCGCTCGCGGTCCTGCGCAGCCTCCTGGTCTGACGGACCATCTCGTCGGTCTGACGGACCGATCTCGACGGTTTCCGTCGTCGCGCCCCCATGACATCACGCTGTGACTGAATCGTGACCGGATTGCCCCGGCACGACTGTTGCGCCCGTTGTGCGTAGCCGATTGCATCGCTTGCAAGGGCGCGCACGCCGAACCGCTCGCGCCATTCCGACATGACGACGTGGAGGTCTCATGAACGGCACGCGCACACGCCGGGGTTACCGGGCAGCTGCAGCAGCGGGGGCAGGGTTCGCGCTGCTCCTGGCCGGATGCTCGGGCGGTGGTGGCGGCGACGACGACAGCACGGGGGAGGCGACGGCCGACTGCGCGGACTTCGAGTCCTACGGCGACCTGTCCGGGAAGACGATCTCGATCTACGCCGGGATCGTCGCGCCCGAGGACCAGCCCTACATCGACTCGTTCAAGCCGTTCGAGGAGTGCACCGGCGCCACGGTCGACTACCAGGCGGACAAGCAGTTCGAGCAGCAGATCCTGGTCCGCGCGGAGGCCGGCAACCCGCCCGACATCGCGATCGTCCCGCAGCCCGGCCTGCTGGCCCAGCTGGTCGGCACCGGCACGGTCGTCGAGGCGTCGCAGGGCACCTCGGACAACGTCGACGAGTTCTGGGACCCGGCCTGGAAGGAGTACGGCGCCGTCGACGGCACGTTCTACGCGGCACCGTCCGGCGCGAGCGTGAAGTCGCTCGTCTGGTACTCGCCGGCGCAGTTCGAGGAGAACGGCTGGGAGATCCCCACGACGCTCGACGACCTGGCGGACCTCACGGAGACGATCGCGGGCACCGGGATCAAGCCGTGGTGCGCCGGCATCGCGTCCGACGCCGCGACCGGCTGGCCGATCACGGACTGGATGGAGGACATGATGCTCCGGACCGCCGGCCCGGACGAGTTCGACCAGTGGGTCGCGCACGAGATCCCGTTCAACGGGCCGGAGGCCACGACCGCCCTCGACGCGGTCGGTGACTACCTGAAGAACCCGGACTACGTGAACGGTGGCTTCGGCGACGTCACGTCGATCGCCAGCACCGCGTTCCAGGACGGCGGCCTGCCGATCCTCGACGGCCAGTGCGCGCTGCACCGCATGGCGAGCTTCTACGCGGCGAACTGGCCGCAGGGCACGGAGGTCGCCGAGGACGGCGCCGTGTTCGCGTTCTACCTGCCGGGCGAGACCGAGGACGACCGCCCGGTGCTCGGCGCCGGCGAGTTCGTCACCCTGTTCGCCGACCGCCCGGAGGTGCACGCGCTCGCGGAGTTCTGGTCCAGCGACACCTGGGCCAACCTCAAGGCGAAGGCCAGCTCCGACCTCACGGGCGGCGGCTGGATCACCGCCAACACCGGGCTCGACCAGGCGAACCTGGTCAACCCGATCGACATCCTGTCCGCCGACATCCTGCTGGACGCCGACGCGGTGTTCCGGTTCGACGGGTCGGACCGGATCCCGGCGGCGGCGAACAACGCCTTCTGGAAGGAGGCGACGGCCTGGATCACCGGGCAGTCGACCGCAGACACCCTGGACAAGATCGAGGCCGCCTGGCCGGCGTCCTGACCTGAGCCCGGCTCCCGGGGCCGCCGCAGCGGCGACCCCGGGACCGGGCTGTCCCGGTCACGTCCGCGTCGTCGTCGTCCCCCGGAGGTTCGATGGAGCTCGCCGAGAAGTTCGGCACGATGGTGGTCGCCCTGCTGGCGTTCACCGCCGTGATCGGTCTCATCCTGTTCGTCGTCGCACTGCTCGAGAAGCGTGGCGTCCGACGCGTCGCCTGGTTCTTCGTCGGACCGACGGCGCTGCTCCTGGTCATCGGGCTGGTGTACCCGGCCGGGCGGACCATCGTCCGGTCGTTCTACGACGCGGCCAACGATGGGTTCATCGGGTTCGACAACTACTCGGCGATCTTCACCTCGTCCGACCAGCTCATCGTGCTGCGGAACACCGTGCTGTGGGTGCTGGTGGCGCCGTTCGTCGCCACGGCCGTGGGTCTGCTCTACGCGATCATCGTCGACGGGGCGCGCGGCGAGGCGTTCGCCAAGGCGCTGATCTTCCTGCCCATGGCCATCTCGTTCGTCGGCGCCTCGATCATCTGGAAGTTCGTCTACGAGTACCGGTTCTACGACCCCGACCTCGCGGTCAACCCGCAGCAGATCGGGCTGCTCAACCAGCTGGTCGTGTGGCTGGGTGGCCAACCCCAGCAGTTCCTCATCAGCGGGCCGTGGAACAACCTCTTCCTCATCGTCGTGATGATCTGGATCCAGGCTGGGTTCGCCATGACGATCCTGTCCGCCGCGATCAAGGCGATCCCCGCGGACATCGTCGAGGCCGCGCGGCTGGACGGGGTGTCCGGCTTCCGGATGTTCCGGTTCATCACCGTCCCGACCATCCGGCCGACGCTCGTGGTCGTCCTGACCACGATCGCCATCGGCAGCCTCAAGGTCTTCGACATCGTCCGGACCATGACCGGCGGGCTGTTCGGCACGAGCGTCGTGGCCAACGAGTTCTTCACGCAGAGCTTCAGCGCCGGCAACCAGGGCCTGGGGGCGGCGCTGGCCGTCCTGCTGTTCGTCCTGGTGGTGCCGATCATCGTCTACAACATCCGCCAGCTGCGCGCCTCGGAGGCACGATGACCGCCACCGGCCCCCAGCTCGACCTCAGCGGGATGCAGGGGCCGTCGGACACCCGGGACGGCCGGCCCGCCACGATCTCCGAGGCGACGAAGAAGCGCCTGAGCTCCCCGTGGGCGTCGCTGGTCGCGGTCGTCCTTGCGGTGGTGTGGACGATCCCCACCTTCGGCCTGCTCATCAGCTCGTTCCGGCCCGCCCGGGACATCAGCACGTCGGGCTGGTGGACGGTCCTCTTCGACCCGAACTTCACGCTCGAGAACTACGAGCTGGTGCTCTCGCCCGAGGGCACCAACTCGCTCGCGCCGTACATCGTCAACTCGCTGGTGATCGTGATCCCCGGCGTCGTCATCCCGATCCTCATCGCGTCGCTGGCCGCCTACGCGTTCGCGTGGATGGACTTCCGCGGCAAGAACGTGCTGTTCGTGGCGGTGTTCGCGCTGCAGATCGTGCCGATCCAGGTGACGCTCATCCCGCTGCTCAGCCTGTACGCGGACATCGGCATCGCGGGCACGTTCTGGTCCATCTGGCTGTCGCACACCATGTTCGGGCTGCCCCTGACCGTCTTCCTCCTGCACAACTTCATCCGGGAGGTCCCCAAGGAGCTGCTCGAGGCCGCGCGCGTCGACGGTGCCGGGCACGTGACGATCTACTTCCGGCTCATGCTCCCGATCCTCAAGCCGGCGCTCGCGGCCATCGGGATCTACCAGTTCCTCTGGGTGTGGAACGACCTGCTGGTGGCCCTGACGTTCGCCGGCTCGTCGCAGGAGGTCGCCCCGATGACGGTCGCCCTGTTCAACCTCACCGGCCAGCGCGGGTCGCAGTGGTTCCTGCTCACGGCCGGGGCGTTCGTGTCGATCATCGTGCCGGTGCTGGTGTTCCTCAGCCTGCAGCGGTACTTCGTGCGCGGCCTGCTGGCGGGGTCGGTCAAGGGGTAGGCGCTTAGCCTGGCCTCGTGCCCGCGCCCCTGCTGTTCGTCCTGTCGGGGCTGACCCAGTACCTGGGCGCCGCGCTCGCGGTCGGCATCTTCGGCGTCGTCGCCGCGTCGACCGTGGCGTGGCTGCGCATCGCGGTGGCCGCCCTGGTGCTCGTGGCGTGGCGGCGCCCCTGGCGGCTGGCGTGGGGCGGTCGGGACCTGCGCACGGCGGTCGTGTTCGGCGTGGTGCTCGCCGTGATGAACGTGGCGTTCTACGTGGCCATCGACCACCTGCCGCTCGGCACCGCGGTCGCGATCGAGTTCCTCGGCCCCGTGGCGGTCGCCGCCGTGACCGGGCACGGCTGGCGGGACCGGGTGGGCATCGCGGTGGCGGCGGTCGGTGTCGTCCTGCTGGCGGGGGTCAGCCTCGACGGGGGGCGGGACGCGGTGGTCGGCCTCGTGGCCATCGGCGTCGCGGCCGCGTGCTGGGCGGCGTACATCCTGCTCGGCCGGCGGGTGGCACGGGCGGCGAGCGGCGGCATCACGGGGTTGTCGGTGGCGATGGCCGCGGGCGCGGTGGTGCTCGCGCCGTTCCTGGCGGGTGGCGCCGGACCGGTGCTGCGCGACGCGCGGCTGGCGGCGTTGGTGGTGGCGATCGCCGTGTGCTCGTCGGTGGTCCCGTACGCCCTCGAGCAGGTGGTGCTGCGGCGGGTCCGGGCCGCCACGTTCGCGGTGCTCCTGGCGCTGCTGCCGGCGACGGCCGCCGTGATCGGCGCGGTGGTGCTCCGACAGGTGCCGCACGGGCTGGAGGTGGTGGGGCTGCTGCTGGTCTCCGGCGCGATCGTGCTCACCGGCCTGGACCGGGACGAGCCGGCGACGGACGAGGCGCCACCGCCGGCGTAGCGCTACAGATACTGCCCGGTGGTGGGCTGCGCGGTGCCGTCCGCGCCGACCTGGGGCTGCACGTGCTGCCCCTGGTGCCCGGGCGGCAGCGCCCGGCGCATCCCGGTGAGCTGCGACTGCGCGGCCATCTGCTGGGCGACCAGTGCGGTCTGGATGCCGTGGAACAGCCCCTCGAGCCACCCCACCAGCTGTGCCTGCGCGATCCGGAGCTCGGCGTCGGACGGGGCCTGGTCCTCGACGAACGGCAGCGTGATCCGGTGCAGCTCCGCCACGAGCTCGGGCGAGAGGCCCTCCTCGAGCTCGCTGAGCGAGCGCTCGTGGATCTCGGCCAGGCGGGCGCGGGCGGCGTCGTCCAGGGGTGCGCTGCGCACCTCGTCGAGCAGCTGCTTGATCATCGTGCCGATGCGCATGACCTTCGCCGGCTGGCCGACCAGCGAGGTGATGTCCTCGGGGGCGTCGTCGTCGGCGCCGGGGTCCAGGACGACCACCCTCGGCGTGTCGTCGGTGGGAGCGTCCGGTGCGGGGTTGTCGGTCATCCGGGCATTCTCACCGACTGCGCCCTCCCGCGCAGCGCTCGCAGGGCGGGGAACCTGTCGGATCGGGCACCCGGGACGCCGGTCGGAGCGGATTCCCGTGATCGCTAGGGTGTCCGGCATGGCTTGGCTCAGCGCACCTGCTCATGGTCGATGGCTCGAGGGTGAGACCGACCGGCTGCTCGAGTTCGGACGGGCGTCCGTGGTTCCCGGCGGGTTCGCCCGTCAGGACGAGGCCGGCGCCGCCGTGGACGGTCCTCTGGAGCTGTGGATCACGTGCCGTATGACCCACGTGTACGCGATCGGTCACCTGCTCGGGCGTCCGGGGTCGGCGGCGGTCGTGGACCACGGGCTCGCGGCGCTGGCGGGCGCCTTCCACGACGACGACCACGGCGGCTGGTTCGCCGAGGTGGAGCGCGACGGCACCCCGCGGGACACCGACAAGGCCGCGTACCCGCACGCGTTCGTCGTCCTCGCGGCCTCCAGCGCGGCCGCCGCGGGGCGTCCGGGCGCCCGCGCGCTGCTCGACGAGGCGCTCGCCGTCTCGCTGGAGAGGTTCTGGGACGACGAGGCCGGCATGGTGGTCGAGCAGTGGGACCGCGCGTTCACCACCCTCGACGGCTACCGCGGGGTCAACGCGAACATGCACACGGTCGAGGCGTACCTGGCGGCGGCCGACGTCACGGGGGACCGCGCCTGGTTGGACCGCGCGGTGCGGATCGTCGAGCGCGTGGTGCACGGCTGGGCGGCCGGCAACTCCTGGCGCATCCCCGAGCACTTCGACGCCGACTGGGTGCCGGACCTCGAGTACAACGTGGACACCCCGGCGCACCCGTTCCGTCCGTACGGCGCGACGATCGGGCACTGGCTGGAGTGGGCCCGCCTGACCCTGCACGCCCGCGCGGCGATCACCGCGCGCGGTGACGTGGCCCCCGCCTGGATGCTCGCGGACGCGACCTCCCTGTTCGACGCCGCCGTGCGCGAGGGCTGGGACGTCGACGGTGCCCCCGGGTTCGTCTACACCGTCGACTGGTCGGGGACGCCCGTCGTCCGCGAGCGGATGCACTGGGTCGCCGCCGAGGCCGTCGCCGCGGCCGCCGCCCTGCACGCCGCCACCGGCGAGCAGCGGTTCGACGACGCCTACACGCAGTGGTGGGAGTACATCGGCGCGCACCACCTCGACCCCGTGGGGGGTTCCTGGTGGCACGAGCTCGGCACCGACAACCGGGTCTCCCGCACGGTGTGGGCCGGCAAGGCCGACCTCTACCACGCCGTGCAGGCGACGCTGATCCCGCGCCTCCCGCTGACCCCGGTCATCGTCCCGGCCCTGGCCGCAGGCCTGCTCGACTGACCGCAGCGTCCGAGCAGCAGCAGCCCCTGGCCTCCATCTGCTCGGACGTCAGGGGATCAGCAGGACCTTGCCGAAGGCCTCGCCGGACTCGACCATGCGATGGGCGTCGGCCGCGTGCTCGAACCCGACGCGGGCGTGCACCACCGGCACCACGGAGCCGTCCGCGACGAACGGCCAGCAGTGCCGCCGGACGCCGTCCATGATCGCGACCTTCTGCACGTGCGGGCGCGAGCGCAGCAGAGCGCCCTGGATGCTCGCCCGCTTGGCCAGCAGCAGCCCCAGGTCGAGCTCGCCCCGACGGCCCTTCTGCATCCCGACGACCACCAGGCGGCCGTCGTCGGCGAGCATCGCCAGGTTGTCCGCTAGACCGCCGGCCCCCAGCACGTCGAGCACCACGTCGACACCCCGCCCCTGCGTCGCGTCGAGCACGCGCTCGACGAGCCCGGGGTCCCGGTGGTCGAGCGCCACGTCCGCGCCGAGCTCGTGGACGCGGGCGGTGCGCTGCGGCCCGCCCGCGGTCGCGAGGACGCGCTAGGCCAGCGCGCGGGCCAGC
>NZ_CAURTV010000040.1:0-28793 GCF_963527515.1 uncultured Cellulomonas sp.
CCAGTGCCGCGGCGAGCCGGGCGCGACGCGGCGGGCTCGACAGCGGCGCGCCACGGTCCTCGGGGACGGGGTTCGCGGCGCGGAGCAGGGCGCGGGTGGTCGTCATGACGGGGCCTTCCCGTACGTGCTGCGGAACGCGCGGCGGGCACGGTGCAGCCGGACCCAGACCGCGGACGGGGAGATGCCGAGCGTCTGCGCCAGCTCGGCGCCGCTGAGCTCGTCCCAGTAGCGGAGCATCAGCAGGTTCCGGGTGGCGTCGTCGAGGCGATCGAGGGCGTCGAGGACGTCGTCGTCGGGAACCGTGTCGTTCGTCGGCGGCGGGGCATGGAGCCGGTGGGCCCGCGCCGCGGAGCGGAGGTGGTTGCGCACGACGTTCTCGGCGGTGACGAACAGCCAGCCGGTGGTCACGTCCACGCCCTCGGCGGTGCGGGTCCAGGCGATGCGGAAGACCTCCGCGGCGACGTCCTCGGCGTCGGCGGGGCCGATGCGACGTGCGGCATACCGCACGATGCGGCCGTGGGTCGCCCGGTAGAGCGCGGCGAACTCCGCCTCGACGCGGGAGTCGTCGGTCCCGATGACGTTCACACCCCTAGATGTCCGCCGGGCGCCGGAACCTTACGCGGGCTTCACCACGCACCACTCGTTGCCCTCCGGGTCGCGCAGCACCTGGAACGAGCCGGCGGTGTCGGCGTGGATCTCGCCGACCCTCGTCGCGCCCAGGGCCTCGGCCTGGACCGTCGCCGCGGGGATGTCGTCGACCTCGACGTCGAGGTGCACGCGGTTCTTCACCACCTTGCCCTCGGGCACGCGCTGGAACGCGACGCGCGTCCAGCCGGGCGGGTCGAGGTAGTGCCAGTCGTCGCTGCGTCGCTGCGGTGTCCCGCCCAGCACGTCGGCCCAGAAGTGCGCGAGCGCGCCCGGGTCGGCGCAGTCGAAGACGACCTCGTCGATGCGTCCGATCATGCAGCGACGGTAGCGGTGTCCTCGAACTGCGTCCGGTAGAGCTCCGCGTACACGCCGCCGCGGGCCAGCAGCTCGGCGTGGGTGCCCTGGTCGATCACGCGGCCGTGGTCGAGGACGACGATCGAGTCGGCCTGGCGCACGGTGGAGAGGCGGTGGGCGATGACGATGCTCGTGCGGCCGGACAGGGCCTCGTCGAGCGCCGCCTGCACGGCGGCCTCCGAGCCGGAGTCGAGGTGCGCGGTGGCCTCGTCGAGGATGACGACGTCGGGCGCCTTGAGCAGCATGCGCGCGATCGCGAGGCGCTGGCGCTCGCCGCCGGACAGGCGGTACCCGCGGTCCCCGACCACGGTGTGGATGCCGTCGGGCAGGGTGGCGACGAGGTCCGCGATGTGGGCCTGGCGCAGCGCCCGCTCGATGTCCGCGTCCGTGGCCTCCGGGCGGGCGTAGCGCAGGTTCTCCGCGATGGTGTCGTGGAACAGGTGAGCCTCCTGGCTGACCACGCCGACCGTGGCGCGCAGGGACTCGCTCGTGACGTCGCGCAGGTCGGCGCCGGCGATCCGGACGGCGCCGCGCGTCGGGTCGTACATGCGGGTGACCAGCTGGGAGATCGTCGTCTTGCCGGCGCCGGAGTGGCCGACCAGCGCGACCATGTGGCCGGCCGGGACGATGAAGCTGACGTCGCGCAGGGTGTCGTCGTTCGGCTCGTTGCGCAGGGTCGCGACGGACTCCAGGGAGGCCAGCGAGACCTCGTCGGCCCCCGGGTAGCGGAACCCGACCGCGTCCAGCTCGACGGTGGCGCCGTGCTCCGCCTTGCGTGCGCGCAGGTCGACGGCGTCCGGCTTCTCGGTGACGGTCGGCTCCAGGTCGAGGACCTCGAGCACCCGCTCGAAGCTGACCAGCGCGGTCATGACGTCCACCTGGACGTTCGACATCGCGGTGAGCGGCCCGTACAGGCGCGCCAGGTAGGCGGTCAGGGCGACGACGACACCGACGGTCAGCTGCCCCCGGATGGCCATGACGCCGCCGAGGCCGTAGACGATGGCGACGGCGACGCTGGCCAGCGTGGTCAGCCCGACCCGGAACCAGGTGGAGTACAGGGCGCGCGTGACGCCGATGTCCCGGACGCGGCCGACCTGGTCGGAGTAGTTCTTCGACTCGCGCTCCGGGTCGCCGAAGATCTTGACCAGGTGGGCGCCGGCGACGTTGAACCGCTCGTTCATGATCTGCGCGGCGTCGGCGTTCAGGGCGTAGCTCTCCCTCGTGATCGCGGCGATCTTCTTGCCGAACCAGCGGGCGGGGACGACGAACGCCGGCAGCAGGACCAGGCTCAGCAGGGTCAGCTGCCAGGACATGCTCAGCATGGCGGCGAGCACGAAGACGATGGTCAGCGAGTTGCTCACCACGTTCTGCAGCGTGGACGTGAACGCCTGCTGGGCGCCGAGGACGTCGCCGTTGAGCCGCTGCACCAGGGCGCCGGTCTTGGCGCGGCTGAAGAACGCGAGCGGCATGCGCTGCACGTGGTCGAACACCGCGGTGCGCAGGTCGAGGATCAGGCCCTCGCCCACCTGCGACGACACCCAGCGGTCGGCGACCGACAGTCCGGCGCTGAGGATCGCGAGGCCCGCGACGACGGCTGCGATCACGACGACGACCCGGGTGTTGCCGGCCGTGATGCCGTCGTCGATGAGGTGCTTGAACAGGAGCGGCGTGACCGCGCCGGCCGCCGCCTCGAGGGCGATGAGGCCGACGAAGACGGCGAGTTTGGCCTTGTACGGGCGCGCGAACTGGAGGATCCGCTTCAAGGTGTCGCGGGTCAGCTTGTGGTCCGCGACGGTGCGGTCCTTGGCGAAGCTGCGCATGTTGGGGCTGCCGGTCGACATGGACACGGGCCCACCTCCTTGGTTCTGGGCGTCCCTGGGGGAACCGGCCGGGGTGGTGGCTGATTCCTTCCCTTCGTTCTCGATACTGAGGTTACCTCACTATGTGTCTAGTTCACAAGTTGCGGTAGTCTCGGTCCGTGAACGAGTCCGGTGAGCTGCTCGAGCTCCTGCACGGTGTGCTCCGCGGGGTACGGCGGGATGCCGCCGACCAGCTCGAGCTGCAGGGCACCACGCCCGGGCAGCTGCGGCTGCTCCGGACGCTGGAGCGCTGCGACGGACCGCGGCGGCTCGGCGAGCTGGCGGCGGCGCTCGACGTGGCGCCCCGGTCCGTGACGTCGAAGGTGGACGCGGCCGAGGCCGAAGGGCTGGTCCGGCGGCTCCCCGACCCGACAGACCGGCGCGCGACCCTGTTGGAGCTGACGCCTGCGGGGAGGTCGTTGCTGGCGGCGATCTCCGCGCAGCGGCACGAGGGGGCGGCGGAGCGGCTGGCGCGGTTGTCGGCTGCGGAGCAGGCGGAGCTGCTGCGGCTGCTGCGGGCGATCGGGGACTGAGGGCTGGTCTCCGCCGGTAGCCGCCTGCGCGCCTCGCCATCCACAACCTCGGACCTGTGGGCGGCTCGATCCCTCGTCCTGTGGACACGTTTGCGCAGGTCAGCCCTTGTTTTCGACGTCTGCTTCACGTAGAGTCGTACGTATGTTCGAAGCACCGCAGGGTGAGGTCACGAGGGAGCCCCTCGCGGTCTTGGGTGCGTCGGCGTCGGCGCTGGTGGAGTGCGTCGCTGAGTGCGCGGACTGGTCCGGGCCCGAGCGGTCCGCGGCACTGACCTCGCTCGACCTCGTCGCGGCTCAGCTCTCCCGGGCGCGTGCGCGGCTGCTGGTGGCCGAGCGGGACGCGGGGACGTCGCAGCGGCCCGGTGACCGGTCGTTCGAGGCGGCCCGCGCGCGGCAGACCCGCACGGGCACGGCGGAGGCGACGCGTGAGGTCCGGCAGGCCGACGCGCTGGTCTCGATGCCCGCCGTGGCGGACGCGGTCGGCGACGGAAGGGTTCCGCTCGGTCATCTCGACGTGCTGGCCCGCGTCGCCGCGACCGCATCGCCCGAGGTCGCCCGGGCCTTGCGGTCCGCGGACATGCAGGCGACCGTCGTGTCGATGGCGGAGCGGCAGTCGGTGCCGGACTTCGCCCGGTCGATCGCGCAGCTCGCGGCCGCGCGGGACCCGCAGGCGCTGGAGGACTCGCACGAGTCGGCTCGGCGGGAGCGGTCGCTCGTGCTCTCCCACCAGGCGCGGGGGACGTACCTCAAGGGGTTCCTCGACCGGGTCGCGGGCGAGGCGCTGCAGGCGGCGCTCGACTCGACCGGTCTGGCGCCCGACGAGACCCGGTCGTCGGAGCAGGCGCGTGCCGACGCGTTGGTGGCGCTGGCGCGGCGCGCCTGCGCGGGACAGGGCGCGACAAGGGACGCCGACGCACCGACCGAGGCCGGTGCCGGGAGCCGGCCGCACGTCTCGCTGATCGTGCCGGCCGAGACGTTCGCTGCTCTGCGCGAGCACCACCGCAGCGCAGACGCTCCGGAGAGCTGGGCGCGGGCCACGCCCGCATCGCTGGAGGACGGCACCCCGGTCGCGATGTCGGAGCTGGCGCAGGCGCTGTGCGACTGCGAGCTCACGCGGATCGTCGTGAGCGCCGAGGGGGTGCCGCTCGACCTGGGGCGCACCAGGCGGACGTACTCAGGGGTGCATCGGCGGGCGGTCGTGGCACGGGACCGGCAGTGCGCCTGGAACGGGTGCCAGACGTCGGCGCGGTGGTCGCAGGTGCACCACATCCGCTGGTGGGACCGCGACGGCGGCTCGACGTCGGTGGAGAACGGTGTGCTGCTGTGCGACTACCACCACCACGAGGTGCACCGGCAGGACCTGACCATCGAGCGCCACGCGCGGCCGCCCGGGTTCGTGCGACGGCACCGACCGTCCGGTCGTCCGCCCGACGCCGAGCCGCCGTTCGCGCCGATGCGCTACACGTTCCGCCGACGACGCGACGGGCGGACGGTCAACGCGCCCGACCCGGGACCGACCTGACGACGTGCGCCGCACGGCTCTCGGCGGGCGGCCGGTCCGCCACGCCGCGGGGACGATCGGCCCACGGACGACGCGGTGGGCAGACCATCATGGGGTCGTGCCCACCACTCCGGACGACGACGAGCTCGAGCTGATCCGGCGTTCCGGTGCCGTGCTCCGGGTCGGTCGCCTCAGCCTGTCCGCGGGCACGGGCTCCTACCGGGTCAAGGCGTCGATGGCCCGGGTCGCCCGTGCTCTGGGCATCGACCGGCACGAGGCGCACGTGACCCTCACCGAGATCACGACCACCTCGCACCGCGGACCCAGCTTCCGCACCGAGGTGGCCGAGGTCCGCACCATCGGCGTCAACGTGGATCGGCTCACCAGCCTCGAGCACCTGGCCGGGCGGGTGGAGGCAGCCGGGCACCCGACGGTCGAGGAGGTCACGGCGGAGCTGGACCGCATCGCGAGCAAGCCGCCGCTGTACCCGATGGCGCTCAACGCGCTGTGGGCGGCGATCGCCTGCGCGGCCTTCTCGTTCCTGAACAACGGCGGCGTCGTCGAGGTCACCGCGGTGTTCGTCGGGGCGTTCCTCGGGCAGGCGCTGCGCCGGACCATGGTGCACCGCGGGTTCAACCAGTTCGGCGTCACCATGCTCAGCGCCACGGTCGCGTGCCTCGGCTACGTCGGGTTCGTCGGGCTGCTGCAGGTGGCCGGTGCGACCGGGACCGGCCACGACGCGGGCTACGTGTCCGCGGTCCTCTTCCTGATCCCCGGCTTCCCGCTGGTCACCGGCTTCCTCGACCTGGCCAAGATGGACTTCTCCGCAGGGGTCGCCCGGCTGACCTACGCGCTGATGATCCTCACCTCCGCGGCGCTCGCAGTGTGGGCCCTGTCGCTCATGGTCGGGCTCACTCCCGACCCGCCTGCGCCGGACGACCTCGACCCGGCCCTGCTGCTGACCCTGCGCTTCGTCGCCAGCTTCCTCGGCGTCCTCGGCTTCGCGCTGATGTTCAACAGCCCGTGGCGCATCGCGCTCGCCGCGGCCGGCGTCGGCATGGTGGCCAACGTGCTGCGCATCGCGATGGTCGAGGGCGGCCTGCCCCCGCAGGCGTCCGCTGCGGTCGCCGCCCTGGCGGTCGGGCTGCTCACCGCGGTCATCGCGCCGCGGCTGGACGTCCCGCGGATCACCGTCTACGTCCCCGCGGTCACGATCATGGTGCCGGGTGTCCTGGCCTACCGGGCGGTGTTCCACATCTCCAACGGCGAGACGGTCGACGCGCTCGCGTTCGGGGTGCAGGCGGCGCTGGTCGTCGCCGCGCTGGCGATCGGCCTCGCGATCGCGCGGATGCTCACCGACCGGACGTGGGCGTTCGAGCGCTGAGCGGTCCGTCCCTGGGTCGACGGCGCGGGCGGGTATGCGCTCAGACCTGCTGGGCGCGCTGGAGCCGGGCGTAGCGGCCGTCGGCGGCGAGCAGGTCCTCGTGCGTGCCGACCTCCACCACGCGGGCGTCGTCGAGGACGACGATCCGGTCGGCGGAGCGGATCGTCGACAACCGGTGCGCCACGACGAGCGTGGTTCGCCCGCGCATCAGCCGCGCCAGGGCCTCCTTGACGGCAGCCTCCGACTCGGGGTCGAGGGCGGACGTCGCCTCGTCGAGCAGCAGGATCCGGGGGTCGCGGACCAGCGCGCGGGCGATGGCGATCCGCTGGCGCTGGCCGCCGGACAGCCGGGCGCCGCGCTCGCCGACCACGGTGTCCCAGCCGTCGGGAAGGGCGTCGACGATCTCGGCCGCGTTGGCGTCGACCAGGGCCCGCCGGACGCGCGCGTCGGACGCGCGGGGCATGCCGTACGCGACGTTGTCGCGGATGGAGCCCTCGAACAGCACCGACTCCTGGGGCACCACGGACACGTGCCGGCGGACGGAGCGCAGGTCGAGGAGCGCGGTGTCGACGCCGTCGAGCAGCAGCCGCCCGCTCGTCGGCCGCAGGAAGCCGAGAGCCAGGTTCAGCACGGTCGACTTGCCGGAGCCGGACGGGCCGACGAACGCGACGGTCTGCCCGGCCTCGATAATCAGGTCGATGCCGTCGAGCGCGTCGGCGACCGCGTCGGGGTACCGGAAGTGCACGTGGTCGAGGGTCAGCCGCCCCTCGACGTGGTCGACCCGGCGCTTGCCGGCGTTCTCCTCGAGGTCCGGCTCCTGCATCACCTCGGCGATGGACCGGACCGACTCCAGGCCCTTGGCGCCGACGGGCAGGAGCATCAGCAGGTTGGTCACCGAGCCGGTGATGAGTGCGAAGTACGAGCTGAGCAGCACCACCTGGCCGGCGGTGATCGCGATGAACCCCGTGATCGACACCCACGCGGCGAGCACCAGGCAGAGGACCCCGAGCAGCTGCAGGCTCACCCAGGCGAGCGAGGCGAACCGCCCGTTGAGCACGTCGAGCCGGTAGCCGGCGGACCGCACACCCTCGGCGCCGACGGCGACGCGCTCCTCAGCGGTGGACTCCAGGCCGTGCGCGCGGGTGATCGGCATGAGCGTGGCCATCTCGCCGACGCGGGCGGAGAAGTGCTCGACCTCGCGGCGGAACGACTCGTTGCGCTCGCGTGACCGGCGCGCCAGGACGAACCGCAGCAGCACGGCGAGCGGGATGGTCAGCGCGTAGACCGGCAGGAACTCGGGGACGGCCAGCGCGGTCATCACGAGCGCGCCGAGCATCACCATCGTCGCGGACAGCAGCGGGTGGGCGACCTGCTGGAGCATCACCTCGACGTTCTCGACGTCGCGGACCACCTTGGTCTGCACGATCGACGCGCTGACCCGCGAGTGGAACCCGATGGACAGGCTCTGCAGCCGGGCGGTCAGGCCGTTGCGCAGGTCGGCGCCGATCTGCCGGACCGCGCCCATGAAGAGCTTGGTCCACTGCACGTGGTTGGGGTAGTTCTGCAGCAGGGCCGCGACGGCTACGGCGGCCCACAGCCACAGCTCGCTGGTCGGACCGCCGGCGACGACGACGTCGATGACCTTGCCCGTGATCACCGGCATGAGCCAGAGCGGGACGTCCTTCAGGGTGAAGAACGCGACCGCCGCCAGGACGCGCCGCCGGTGCGCGCCGAGCAGCCGGACGACGGACCGGACGGGGTGGTTGCCGTCGATGTCGATGGCGGCGAGGTGGGGGCGGGGTCCGGCTGTCACGGGTTCCATCGTCACATCTCGGACCCTGCGAGGGACAGCGCCTTCCGAGGTGAGATCGCATCGATTCGACCGCCCACGCCCGTCAGGTGGACGATGGCGACCCAACGTTCTGGGGCCCGGGCGCGTTGTGGCATCACGAGCAGGTCGCAGACGGAGGAGACACGTGACGCACTGGCGGGGTGTCCTGGACGAGATGGTCCGGGAGCGGCGATCGGCGCTGGTGGCGTACGCATGCCTGTTCGTCGTGGACCGCCGCGACGCTGAGGACCTGGTGCACGAGGCGATCGTGCGGACGTTCTCCCGACCGCGCGCGGTGACCGAGATCCATGCCGCCGAGGGGTACGTCCGGCAGGCGATCCGCACGGTGTTCCTCGATCAGACCCGGTCGCGCCGGACGTGGCTGGGCAGAGCCCACCTGTTCGAGCCCGCGCCGTCCGCCCCCGGTGCCGAGGACGCGGCGTCCGCCACGGCTGACGTCGGCGCGGCGTTGCGGGTGCTGTCACCGCGCGAGCGCGCCTGTGTCGTCCTGCGGTACTTCGACGACCTGCCCGTCTCCGAGATCGCCGCGGCGCTGCTGATCTCGGAAGGCGCAGTGAAGCGCTACCTCTCCGACGGGACCGGCAAGCTCCGGACCACCCTGCAGGTGGTCGAGCCCGACGGCCCGGACGAGTTCGAGTCAGTGCGCGTCTCCGACCTGGGAAGGAACGCCCGATGAGCGACGACATCACGGCCGCCCTGCGCGGCTTCGCCGATGCACAGCGACGGGACGCCGATGCCAGCGCACCCGACGTCGCAGTCGAGGCGGGGGGCCTCTCCCGGCGCGTGACCCGCCGTCGCACGGTGCGTGCGGGTTCCATGGCGCTCACCGCGGTGGCCGCCGTGGGCGTCGTCGTCGTCGGCACGCTCCTCGCCGGGAGTCGTACTCCGGAGCCGCCCGCGCTCCCGGCGCCGACGACCACGTGGACGAGCACCCCGGCCCCGACGCCGACCGCAACCCCGAGCGCCACGCCGACGACACCGTCGGAGCCGACCGTGTGGGCGCTGCGCGCCGCTGACCCGATGCCGCCGGGCATGCTCGAGTCGACCGGGCCGGGCTGGAACGTCGTCCGGTACTCGGCGTGGGGCGAGCAGGGGGAGGGCCTGCTGGTCCCGGCGACGGTGTACCTGCTCGACCCGACGGGCCATCCGTACGTCGTGCCGACTGCGACCGACCCCGAGGGCTGGTACCTGCAGGACTGGCTCCCCGGAGGCCCGTTCGTGGTGGCGCGATCCTCGACCGACGGTGCGACGCACGTGCTCGACCTGCTCACGGGCGAGTCCGGCCCCACCCTCGGCGACGATCTCTACAGCGCGAGGTTCGCCGGTGACGGCACCACGGACGTCATCTACGACACCAGTGGGTACGAGCCCCGGATCATTCGTGTCAGCTCCGAGGGCGTGCCCAGGGCCGAGTCGGCCGCGTTCGCGAAGGGGGCAGCCGGCGAGAACTGGATCATGAGCCCTGCGGGGTCGTCGATCCTCGTGCACGACGTCTCCGGTCCGCGCGTGATCACGAGCGACGGGTTCTCGAGCGTCTCCCTCCTGGCCCCGTATCCGGACCGCCCGGACGCCTGCGCGGCCTGGATGTGGGTCGACGAGGCGACGGTGCTGCTGGAGTGCGTGACGGGCGGCCGGTCGGCGTACGTGCTCGGCTCTCCCTCGACCGAGTTCTGGCTCGCGGAGGTCGCGACGGGATCGGCGCGGTTGCTGCTCGACATGCCGGAGGCGGCGCGACTGGGTGGCGTGTGGAGGGTCGGTGACCGGCTCGTCGCGGGGACGTTCGGCACGTCGGAGCCCGAGGCCGCCTGGTGGGAGGTCACCGAGGGCGGCGTCGTGCCGCTGAGCGCGGGTGGCGACCCGGTGGTGGACGTCGTGGACGTGCGGGGCTCCGAGCTGATCGTGGTTCGCCAGCAGAGCACCGTGACGGGTGTGTCGACCACGTCGATGCTGATGGCCGTCGACCCGGTGCGCGGGTCCTCACGTCCCGTCGTCGAGGGTGAGCTGGCGGGGATGATCACGCTGTCGGTCGCGCCGAGTCGTCTCGCTCGTGCACCCCACGGCGGCTAGGCCCGCGCCTCGGGGCGCCGGATCCCCGGCGGCGGACGGCTGATCACTCGCGCACCCGGTCCAGGAGCAGCAGGGCGATGTCGGTGACCTCGGGCACCCCCACGGTGTCCGACGCGGCGACCCCGTCGGAGAGCATCACCGTGCAGAACGGGCAGGCGGTCGCGACGACGGACGCGCCGGTGGCGATCGCCTCCTCGGCGCGCGCGGTGCCGATCCGGGTGCCGATCGTCTCCTCCATCCACACCCGTGCGCCGCCGGCCCCGCAGCAGAACGCCTTCTCCTGGTTGCGCGGCATCTCGGCCAGCTGTACCCCGGGGATCGCGCCGAGCAGCTCGCGTGGGGGTGCATACACCTGGTTATGGCGTCCGAGGAAGCAGGGGTCGTGGTAGGTGATCGTGCGCTCGTCGGTCGACGGCAGGGGGGTGAGCCGCCCGTCCGCGACCAGGGTGTTCAGCAGCTCCGTGTGGTGGACCACCTCGTACCGGCCGCCCAGCTGCGGGTACTCGCGGGCGATCGTGTTGAAGCAGTGCGCGCACGTGACGACGATCCGCTGCGCGCCCACCTCGTTGAGCATCTCGACGTTGGCGCTCGCCAGCATCTGGAACAGCAGCTCGTTGCCCGCGCGCCGGGCCGGGTCACCCGTGCAGGACTCGCCGTCGCCGAGCACCGCGAAGGTCACCCCGGCCGTGTGCAGCAGCTCCGCGACGGCCTTCGTCGTGCGGATCGCGCGGTCCTCGTACGCTCCGGCGCAGCCCACCCAGAACAGGTACTCGACCTCGGCCGCCGACTCCACGTCGACCCCGACCACCGGGACGTCGAACTCCAGCCCCTTCGCCCAGGCCAGCCGGTTCCGCGCGGGCAGCCCCCACGGGTTGCCCTGCCGCTCCAGCTTGCTGAAGGTGCCGCCCAGCTCCTTGGGGAACGCCGACTCCATGAGCACCTGGTAGCGCCGCATGTCCACGATCGCGTCCACGTGCTCGATGTCCACCGGGCACTGCTGGACGCACGCGCCGCACATGGTGCACGCCCACAGCGCGTCCGCGTCGATGACCCCGGTGCCGATGAGGTCGAGGCCGCGGTGGTCCGCGGACCCCGCCTGCAGGTAGGGGGCCGTGGCGGCGGCGTGGTCCCGCAACGAGAGGGTCACCGCCTTGGGGCTGAGCGGCTTGCCGGTCGCCCACGCGGGGCACTGCTCCTGGCAGCGGCCGCACTCGGTGCAGGTGGAGAAGTCGAGCAGGCCCTTCCACGTGAAGTCCTCGATGGCACCGACGCCGAGCCGGACGTCGTCGGGCAGGTCGCCCAGCAGGTCCACCGGCAGCGGCTGGAGCGGACCGAGCGCAGGGCCGCCGGTGGGCCTGCGGCGGGCGTAGACGTTCACGACGGCGAGGAACCGGTGCCACGCGACGCCCATCGTGGGCTGCAGGCCGACGACGACGAACCACGACATCGACACGACGATCTTCACGGTCGCGACGACGACGACCGCGTCCTGGAGCGTCGCCGTCGGGACCCGCGTCCACGCCGCACCGAACCACGCAGTCAGCGGGAAGTGCCACGCGTCCCCGCCGGACAGCGCGTACTCGAGCCCGCGCAGCACCAGGACGGCCAGCACGACGGCCAGCACGGTCCCCTCGACGAAGAACGCCTGCGCCTGGTGGGACCCGAAGAACCGCGACTCCCGCCGGCGCGCACCGAGCCGGATGCGCAGGACCGTGAGCGCCACGATGCCGAGCAGCGACGCCCACGCGATCGCCTCGATCGCCCACTCCAGCGGCGCCCAGTGCCCGATGAGCGGGAGCGCGAACTCGGGGTCCACCAGCTGCCCGTACCCGGTGACCAGGGTGAGGAACAGCACCGGGAACGACACCATCACCACCCAGTGCGCCACCTTGACCACCGGCTTGTGCTGGAACCGCCCGTGCCCGACCATCTCGCGCGCCAGCGTCGCCAGCCGCGGACCGACCGGCGTCCACCGACCACCCTCCGGCCGGCCGATCCGCAGGGTCCGCACGATCGCCGCGACCCCGCGGGCGAACACGCCGACCCCCACGACGGTCGCGACGACGACGATCACGAGGCACACCACCTGCAGCGCATTCACGTCGCCACGGTAGCCGGGCGTCCGCCCGGCCCGGTGGGACCACGCGCCGCCGCGGCACCGCGCCGGCACCCGCACGGGTGGCTGCGCGCGGCGGAGCGTGACGTGACCGATCCGACGGCGTGCGTGCCGGCCCGTGGAAGGAGGCATGGGAATCGGGTTGGTAGAGTTTTGACCAAATCTTCTGTGCATCGCGGGGGTGCTCTTACAGCTTCCGCTGCATGCCCGTACCTGCGCTCGACACCGAGAACCGACCGACCGACCACCCGCCCTACAGGACGGAGCCGGACGTGCTGCTGCTGCTCGCCGTTCACCTGGCCGCAGCCGTCGTCGCGCCCGTGCTCATCCGGTGGCTGGGCCGCAAGGCGTTCTGGCTGCTGGCCCTCGCGCCGGCCAGCGCCGCGGCGTGGGCCCTGTCCTGGACGGAACGCGTGCAGGCCGGGAACGGCCCGGTCGAGCAGGTCCAGTGGATCCCGGCGCTCGGGCTCGAGCTCACGTTCCGGCTGGACACGCTGTCGTGGCTGATGACCCTGGTGGTGGGCGGCGTCGGCGCCCTGGTGCTCGTCTACTGCGCCGCGTACTTCTCGACGAGCGCCTCGGGGCTGGGCCGGTTCGCCGGGGTGTTCGTGGCGTTCAGCGGCTCGATGCTCGGGCTGGTCACGGCGGACGACCTGCTGCTCCTGTACACGTTCTGGGAGCTCACCACCGTCACGTCGTACGTGCTGATCGGCCACTACGCCGAGCGCAAGGCCAGCCGCCGGGCGGCCATGCAGGCCATCGTCATCACCACCGCGGGCGGGTTGGCGATGCTCGTCGGCATGGTGATCCTGGGCGAGGCGGCGGGGACCTACCGGCTCTCGGAGGTGATCGCCGACCCCCCGCAGGGCACCACCGCGGTGACCGTGGCGATCGTCTGCCTGCTGGCCGGTGCGGCGACGAAGTCGGCCATGATCCCGTTCCACTTCTGGCTCCCGGCGGCGATGGCGGCGCCGACCCCGGTGAGCGCCTACCTGCACGCCGCGGCCATGGTGAAGGCCGGCGTCTACCTGGTGGCACGGTTCGCCCCGGCGTACTCCACGGTGCCGTTGTGGCAGTGGATCATCATCGTGCTCGGCTGCGGCACCCTGCTGCTGGGCGGGTACCGGGCGCTGCGCCAGCACGACCTCAAGCTCATCCTCGCGTTCGGCACCGTGAGCCAGCTCGGCCTCATCGTGCTCCTGGTCGGCCTCGGCACCCGCGCGACGGCGCTCGCGGGGCTGGCCATGCTGGGCGCGCACGCGATGTTCAAGGCGGCGCTGTTCCTGGTCGTCGGGGTGGTCGACGCCGCCACCGGCACGCGTGACCTGCGGCGGCTGTCGGGGGTCGGCCGTGAGCTCAGGCTGACCGCGCTCGCGGGCGGTCTGGCCACCGCGTCGATGATCGGCCTCCCCCCGTTCGCGGGGTACGTGGCCAAGGAGGCCGGCCTGGAGGCGGTCGGGCACCTCGACGCACCGGTCGGGACGATCGTGCTGGTCGCGGTGGCCGCGGGCTCGGCGCTGACCGTCGCGTACGGGCTGCGCCTGTGGTGGGGAGCCTTCTCGACGAAGCCCGCCGTGGTGCCGGAGGCCGTGGTCGAGTCCGCGGAGTCCACCGCACCCGGCACGTCCATCCACGAGGCCGCCGACGACGCCGCCGCGCCCGCCCCCATCACGCACCCGTCCCTGCTGCTGGTGTGGCCGGCGATGATCCTGGCCGTCCTCGGGCTGGCGGTCGCCCTGCTGCCGCAGCTCGGCGAGCACCTGCTGGAGCCGTACGCGGCCACGTACCCCGAGGGCGAGCCCGGGCACCTCGTGCTCTGGGCCGGGCTGACGCCGACGTTCGTCCTCACGCTCGGGATCCTGCTGGCCGGCGCCCTGCTGTTCCTCGCCCGGGACCGTGTCGAGCTCTGGCAGACCGAGGCCTACCGCGGACCCGAGGCCGACCGGGTGTACCGGCGGTTCATGCGGCGGCTCGACGACGTGGCGGCCGACGTCACCGCGGTCACGCAGCGCGGTTCGCTGCCCCTGTACCTCGGCCTGATCCTCGTGGTGTTCGTCGCGGCGGTGGGTGGCACCACGATGGGCAGCACGGTGTTCCCGGACGAGGTCAGGGCCTGGGACAACCCGGCGCAGGTGGTGTTCGCGGCCGGCACGGTCGTGTCCGCGCTGCTGGTCACCCGCGCTCGCCGCCGGCTCAAGGCGGTCATCCTGCTGGGCATCGGCGGCTACTCGGTGGCGGGGCTGTTCCTGCTGCACGGCGCCCCGGACCTGGCCCTCACGCAGGTGCTCGTCGAGACGGTGACCCTGGTGGTCTTCGTCCTCGTCCTGCGCAGGCTCCCCCCGTACTTCTCCGACCGGCCACTGGCCGCCAGCCGGTGGGTGCGGCTGGCCCTCGGTCTCGCGGTCGGGCTGACGGTGGCCGGGATCGCGCTCGTCGCGCCCGGTGCCCGCATCCACCCGCCGGTCTCCACGGACTTCGCGGAGGAGGCCGTCACCTTCGGCGGGGGCAAGAACATCGTCAACGTCACGCTCGTGGACATCCGCGCGTGGGACACCATGGGCGAGATCTCGGTGCTGCTGGTGGCCGCCACGGGCGTCGCGTCGCTGGTCTTCCTCTCCCGTCGCGGCGGGGCCATCTACCGGGCCGACGAGGCGCGCCAGGACCGGGCCGTCTGGGGCGGGTCCGCGGACCCGATGGCCGCGCTGCGCAGGCCAGGGGGCGACTCGGCCGCCGTCGACGCGGGCGGGATGGTGGCCGAGCGCGACGAGTCCGCGGTGCCGTCCAGCGCCGCGCGCGGTCGCGAGTGGCTGCAGGCCGGTCGCACGCTCGCGCCGCAGCGCCGGTCCGTGGTGTTCGAGGTCGTCGTCCGCCTGCTCTTCCACACGATGATCGTCTACTCGGTCTACCTGCTGTTCAGCGGCCACAACGCCCCCGGCGGCGGGTTCGCGGCGGGGCTGGTGACGGGCATCGCGCTCATCGTCCGGTACCTGGCGGGCGGTCGGTACGAGCTCGGCGAGGCGGCGCCCGTGCAGCCCGGTCTGCTGCTCGGGCTCGGTCTGTTCCTCTCGGCCGGCGTCGGGCTGCTCGCGCTGGTGGCGGGGGGCGAGGTGCTGCAGTCCTGGATCCTCGACGTCCACCTGCCGGTGATCGGGGACATCCACCTGGTGACGTCGCTGTTCTTCGACGTGGGGGTCTACCTGGTGGTGGTCGGTCTGGTGCTCGACATCCTGCGCAGCCTGGGGGCGGAGCTCGACCGTCGTGCGGAGACCGGCGAGGACCGGGTGGCCGGTGACCCGGACCTGCCGCAGCGCGTGGCGGCCGGCGCCAAGCCCGTCGGCTGGGACGGGGGCGTGCCGTGATCGACATGAGCCCGAACATCGTCCTGGTCGTCACCATCGGCGTGCTCTTCGCGGCGGGCGTCTACCTGCTCCTGGAGCGCAGCCTGTCGCGGGTGCTCATCGGCGTCATCCTCGTCGGCAACGGGGCCAACCTGCTGTTCCTCGTGGCGGGTGGGGCCGCCGGCCGGCCGCCGATCGTCGGCGTGGAGCCCGAGGGGGAGATGAGCGACCCCCTGCCGCAGGCCATGGTGCTCACCGCCATCGTCATCACTCTCGGCATGACCGCGTTCCTGCTGGCCATGGCGTACCGCTCGTGGCAGCTGCACCGGCACGACGAGGTGCAGGACGACGTCGAGGACCGCCGCATCGCCCGCCTGGCCGCCCACGACGAGCGGGCCGTCACCGACGCGGACACGGAGATCGCTGCGGGGACGCTGGACGAGGAGGCCGAGGAGGCCAGGGACGAGACGGACAGGGGTGCTCCGGCCCACGTGCGCGTGCGGGAGGGGGAGCGATGACCGACTTCTCCTGGCTGGTCCCGCTGCCCGTCGTCGTGCCGCTGTCCGCGGCCGGCCTCGCGCTCGCCCTGTACCGCCGACCGAACGTGCAGCGCCTGGTCTCGGTGGCCGCGCTCAGCGTCGTGCTCGTCGTGAGCGTGAGCCTGCTCTTCCTCGCCGACGACGCCCCGCTGGTGATCGACGTCGGCGGCTGGGCGGCCCCGGTGGGCATCGACCTGGTGGCGGACAGGCTGTCCGCGCTCATGCTCACCATCTCCAGCGCGGTCACGCTCTGCGTCCTGCTGTACTCGCTGGCGCAGGGTGGCGAGGACGACGAGGAGTCCGCGCCCGTCTCGATCTACCACCCGACGTACCTGGTGCTGACGGCGGGCGTCGCCAACGCGTTCCTGTCGGGGGACCTGTTCAACCTCTACGTCGGGTTCGAGATCCTCCTGGCCGCCAGCTACGTGCTCATCACGCTCGGCGGCACCGGTGAGCGCATCCGCGCGGGGACCATCTACATCGTCGTCGCCCTGCTCAGCTCGGTGCTGTTCCTGGTGGCCATCGCGATGATCTACGCCGCGACCGGGACCGTGAACCTGGCGCAGCTGGCGCTCCGGCTGCCCGAGATCGACCCCGGCGTGCGCCTCGTCCTGCAGGTCATGCTCCTGCTGGCGTTCGCCATCAAGGCGGCGATCTTCCCGCTCTCCGCGTGGTTGCCGGACTCCTACCCGACCGCCCCCGCGCCGGTCACCGCGGTGTTCGCCGGCCTGCTCACCAAGGTCGGCGTGTACGCGATCATCCGCGCGCAGACCCTGCTGTTCCCCGACGGCAGGCTCGACGACGCCCTGCTGTGGGCCGCGCTGGCCACCATGGTGATCGGCATCCTCGGCGCGGTCGCGCAGGACGACATCAAGCGACTGCTCTCGTTCACGCTGGTCAGCCACATCGGGTTCATGGTGTTCGGCATCGCGCTGGCCACCGACCTGGGCTACAGCTCCGCCATCTACTACGTGGCGCACCACATCACCGTCCAGACCGCGCTGTTCCTGGTGGTGGGCCTGGTGGAGCGCGCGGGCGGCTCGACGTCCCTCACCAAGCTCGGTGGCCTGGCCAAGCTGACACCGGTGCTGGCGATCCTGTTCTTCGTGCCCGCCATGAACCTGGCCGGCATCCCGCCCATGTCCGGGTTCCTGGGCAAGATCGGTCTGCTTGAGGCCGGCGTGCAGAAGGGCACCCCGCTGGCGTACCTGCTGGTGGTCGGCAGCGTGGTCACGTCCCTGCTCACGCTCTACGCGCTGGTCAAGGCGTGGAACAAGGCGTTCTGGCAGACGCCCGAGGAGCCGCGCCCGCCGGTGCGCCTGCCGTTCGGGATGGTGGCGCCGACCGCGGCGCTCATCGGCATCGGCCTCCTGCTCACCGTGGCCGGCGGGCCGCTGTACGCCTACACGGAACGTGCGGCGGTGTCCCTGAACGAGCGCACCCCGTACGTGGAGGCGGTGCTGCCCGACGGCGAGCGCGGGCAGGGCGTGTCCGACGACGTGGCCGAGGACGAGGGCGTCGTGGGGGAGGACGGGTGAGCCTGCACCCGCGCCGGCACCGGTGGCGCACCCAGTGGGCGACGGTCGTCTGGCTGACCGTCGTGTGGGTCTTCCTGTGGGGCGACCTGTCCGTGGGCAACGTGCTGTCCGGCGTGCTGATCGCCCTGGGGGTGACAGCGGGGCTGCGCATGGCGCCCATCGACTTCCACGGCCGGCTGCGCCCGCTCGGCGTGGTGCGGCTGTTCACCCGGTTCGGCATCGACCTGGTGCGCGCGTCGTTCGAGGTCAGCCTGATCGCCCTGCGCCCCCGGTACGTGCCGCACGGCGCGGTGATCGGCGTGCAGCTGCGCAGCCACTCCGACCTGTACCTCACGATGGTCGCCGAGCTGACGTCGCTGGTGCCGGGCTCGCTCGTGGTCGAGGCGCACCGGCTCACCGGGATGCTCTACCTGCACGTGCTCGACGTGCGGCAGAGCGGCGGCATCGAGAAGGCGCGGCAGTCCGTGCTGGACCAGGAGGAACGGGTGATGCGCGCCTTCGCGTCCGACGAGGAGCTCGACGCGGCCGGTCTGGGGGTGCGCGCATGACGGTCGTCGTGCTGGTCTGCGGGGTGCTGCTCACCCTCGCCGCGTTCCTGGCCGCGATCCGCGCGGAAAAGGGTCCGTCGATGCTCGACCGGACCATCGCGCTGGACATCGTGGTGACGACGATGATCGCCGCGGTGGCCGTCTACGCGGCGGCGAACCGGCGTGCGGACGTGGTGCCGGTCCTGGTGGTCCTGTCGCTGGTCGGCTTCGTGGGGTCGGTGACCATCGCGCGGTTCGCGGCCGTGGAGCCGGAGGGCGAGGGCCGGGTGCGCACGCGCGAGGAGATCGCGGCGGAGGCGGCGCGGCTGGCGCAGGAGGAGGAGGCCGCGCGGGAGTCGGATGAGCGTGAGCGGGACCCTGAGCACCACGGCGGCGGCGCGGAGGAGGAGGTCCGATGACCACGGAGCACTGGACGACGGTCGCCGACGTGGCCTCGGCGGTGTGCCTGCTGGGCGGTGCGTTTCTCGCGTTCGCGGCCGGCGTCGGGGTGCTGCGGTTCCCGGACCTGCTGGCGCGCATGCACGCGGGCACCAAGCCGCAGGTGCTCGGCCTGATCCTGGTGCTCGTCGGGCTCGCGCTGCGCCTGCGCTCGGGCGGTGCCGTGTGGGCGCTCGTGCTGGTGGCGGTGTTCCAGATGCTCACCGCGCCCGTGGCGGCGCACATGGTGGGCCGGGCCGGCTACCGGACGGGCAAGGTGCGCAGCGACCTGCTGGTGGTCGACGAGCTCACCAGCGACCAGGAGTCCGCGCGCGCGCGTGACGTGGGCCGCAGCGAGGACGACCTGCCCCGGGACTGATCGGGGTCGTCCGTGGCAGGGTGGTCGGCGGACGGTACCCGGGTCAGGAGGCATCGATGGCACGCCCCGACGTGGTGGTGGTCGGTTCCGGACCCAACGGCCTGGCCGCGGCGGTGACCCTGGCGCGCGCGGGACTCGGGGTTCTGGTGCTCGAGGCGCAGCCGACTGTCGGTGGCGGAGCGCGCACCCTCGATCTCGGGCTCGCCGACGGCGTCGTGCACGACGTCTGCTCGGCCGTGCACCCGATGGCGTGGGCGTCGCCCTTCTTCGGCGAGTTCGACCTGGCCGCGCGCGGCGTCGAGCTGCTGGTGCCGGAGGTGTCCTACGCGCACCCGCTGCCCGACGGTCGCGCGGGGGTGGCGTTCCACGACCTGGAGCGCACGGTGGACGCGCTTGGCGTCGACGGCGGTGTGTGGCGCTCTCTGGTGGGCGGTGCCCACGAGCCGGCCGTGCGCGTGGCGCTCGGCGACAAGCGGTCCGTCCCGCTGGTCGATCCCCGCGCCGCGCTCCGTTTCGGTCTCGGGGTGCTCGAGCAGGGGACCCGCGCGTGGGACCGGCGGTTCGTCGACGACGTGGCGCCCGCCCTGCTGACCGGGGTCGCTGCCCACGCGATCTCGCGGCTGCCGTCGTTCGCCGCCGCCGGCACCGCCCTCCTGCTGGCCACCCTCGCGCACGCCGGGAGCGGCTGGCCCCTCCCGCGCGGCGGCTCGGGCTCGATCGTCGCGGCGCTGCGCCAGGACCTGGAGGCCCACGGCGGCACCGTGCGCACCGACCACCGCGTGGCCCGCTTCGGCGACCTGCCGCCCGCGCACTGCTACCTGTTCGACACCACGCCGCGGACGCTGGTCGAGGTGCTCGGCGATCGGCTCCCCACCCGGGCGCGGACCGCGCTGGAGGCGTTCCGGTACGGCGACGCGGCCTCCAAGGTCGACTTCGTACTCTCGGGCCCGGTGCCGTGGTCGGTGCGCGACGTGGGCCGCGCGGGCACCGTGCACGTGGGGGGCACCCGGGCGGAGATGGTGCAGGCGGAGGGGGCCGTCGCGTCCGGGCGGCACGCGGACCTGCCGATGACGCTGGTCAGCGACCCGACGGTGGTGGACGAGACGCGTCTGGTGGACGGGCTCCGGCCCTTGTGGACCTACGCGCACGTGCCGTCCGGGTCCGACGTGGACGTGACCGAGGCGGTGACGCGGCACATCGAGCGGTACGCGCCGGGGTTCCGCGACGTCGTGCTGACGTCCCGGTGCACCCCCGCGTCGCGGATGAGCGAGCACAACGAGAACTACGTGGGCGGCGACATCTCCGCGGGGGCGGCGAGCATCCGCCAGCTGTTAGCGCGGCCGACCGCCCGGTGGGACCCGTACTTCTCGGGGCGCGACGGCGTCTACCTGTGCTCGGCGTCGACCCCGCCGGGACCGGGCGTGCACGGGCTGGGCGGTTGGTACGCCGCGCGGCGGGCGCTGCGGGAGTTCGGGATCACCGCCGCCCCGAGCCTGGCGCCCTAGGGGGTCACCTTGGCGGTGAACCGTGCCGTCCCGCGGGTGGCCAGCACCCGCGCCATGGCGACCAGCGCGCCGGTGAGCGCGGCGGCGGCGACGACCTCGGCCAGTCCGGCGTCGCCCTGGTCGTCGGCCTTCGGCGGCTTGTGGCCGGTCTTGGCCTGCCACGCCTGGGCGAGCACCTTCTGCACGACGAAGGCGGCGGCCAGGGCCGCACCGGTGCCGATGAGCTTGGCGACGAGGGACTGGGTCTGCTTGTCGTCCACGAGCGAGCCTCCGAGGTGGGGGGACGGGTCTGTGACGACCGTAGTGCGGTGCGGGCGTCCGCGCTGCTCCAGTGCGGCGTAGGATCTGCGGCGAACGACAGGGGAGCGTCGGACCCGCACGGGTCTGGACGCTGAGAGTGCGGACAACCGCAGACCCTCGAACCTGATCCGGTTGATACCGGCGTAGGGAGTCGGGCTTCTCAGTCCTCGTGGTGCGGCCCTCCGGCCGTGCCGCGACGACCCCCTCCTTTTCGACCAAGGAGGAGCATCACCATGGCGAGGATCCACTCGCTCGTCGCAGCCGCCGGGATCGTGGTCCTGGCCGGCTGCTCGGCCGTCGGGTCCGGCGACCCGGCGCCCAGTGCGTCGGCCGGCACCGTCACGCTCGTCACGCACGACTCGTTCGGCCTGTCCGACGGGATCCTCGAGGCGTTCGAGGAGCAGTCCGGCCTCACGGTCGACGTCGTGGAGCAGGGCGACGCCGGCGCGCTGGTCAACCAGCTCGTGCTCACCTCGGACGCTCCGCTGGGGGACCTGGTGTTCGGCATCGACAACTCGTTCGCGTCCCGCGCGGTCGACGAGGGCGTCGTCGCCCCGACCAGCACGCCCGACGCCTTCGAGGGCGCCCTGGTCCCGATCGACTACGGCGACGTCTGCATCAACGTGGACCACGCGTGGTTCACGGCGAACGGCGTGGCCGAGCCGGCGACGCTCGAAGACCTGACCGAGCCGGAGTACAAGGACCTGCTGGTGGTCCCCAACGCCGTGACGTCGTCGCCGGGGCTGTCGTTCCTGCTGGCCACCGTCGGGGCGTTCGGTGAGGACGGGTGGCAGGCCTACTGGACGGCGCTCAAGGCCAACGGGGTCAAGGTCGCCGACGGCTGGTCCGACGCCTACTACACCGACTTCTCCGGCGGCGGCGGCGGTGGCCCGCGGCCGATCGTCCTGTCCTACGCGTCGTCGCCGCCGTACACCGTGCCCGAGGGCGGCACCGAGCCGACGACCGGCGCGCTGCTGGGCACCTGCTTCCGGCAGACCGAGTACGCGGGCGTGCTGGCGGGGGCGGACAACCCGGAGGGGGCGCAGCAGCTGCTCGACTTCCTGCTCACCGACCAGGTGCAGGACGACATCCCCGTGTCCATGTACATGTACCCGGTGAGCCCGACGGCCACGCTCCCGCCCGAGTGGGCGGCGTTCGCGCCCCTGGCGTCCGACCCGTTCGAGGTGGCGCCCGAGGTCATCGACGCCAACCGCGAGCCGTGGCTGACCGAGTGGTCGGACACGGTGATCGGCTGACCGTGCCTGTCGCGGCCCCGCTCACGCTGGACCGGCCCGACGCCTCCGTGGCGCCGGGTCGGTCGCGCGCGGTCGCGTCCTGGGCGCTCGCCGTCGCCGTCCCTCTCGTCTTCCTCGGGCTGTTCTTCGCCTGGCCGGTCGCCGTGATGATCGCGCGCGGCTTCGTCGTCGACGGGCAGCTGGACCTCGGCGGGTTCGCGGACGTGTTCTCGCGGCCGCGCACCTGGCGGATCATCGGGTTGACCCTCGCCCAGGCGTCGCTGGGCACCGTGCTGTCCGTGGCACTCGGCGTGCCCGGCGCGTACGTGCTCTACCGGCACACGTTCCGGGGGCGCGCGGCGCTGCGGGCGTTCGTGACCGTGCCGTTCGTGCTGCCCACCGTGGTGGTCGGGGTCGCGTTCCGGTCCCTGCTGGTCGACGGTGGGCCGCTGGGGTTCCTGCACCTGGACGGCACGTTCGCCGCCATCGTCGCCGCCCTGGTGTTCTTCAACTACGCCGTCGTGGTGCGGGCGGTCGGCGGTCTCTGGGAGCGGCTGGACCCGAGGGCCGAGCAGGCGGCGCGCGCGCTGGGGGCCTCACCGTGGCGGGCGTTCCGGACCGTGACCTTGCCGGCGCTCACCCCGGCGATCGCGTCCGCCGCGTCGCTGGCCTTCCTGTTCTGCGCCACCGCGTTCGGCACCGTGCTGGTGCTCGGCGGGCTGCAGTTCGGCACCATCGAGACCGAGATCTGGGTGCAGACGACGCAGTTCCTCGACCTGCGCGCGGCCGCGGTGCTGTCCGTGGTGCAGCTGGTGGTGGTCGCCGCGGCGCTCGCCCTCGCCGCCCGGGCCCGGTCGCGGCGCGAGCGGGCGCTGGCGCTCACCCTGCCGGAGGCGTCGGTGCGGCCGCTGCGGCTGCGTCGCCCCGCGGGCATGCCGGCCGGCGACGGTCACGCCCTGACCCTCGTCGCCACGGCCGTCACCGCGGTCGTCGTCCTGCTGCTCGCCCTGCCGCTGGTCAACCTCGTGGTCCGGTCGCTGCGCACCGACGGCGGCTGGGGCCTCGACCACTACACCGCGCTGGGCACCACCGGCGGGGCGCTCACCGTGACCGTGTGGCAGGCCACCCTGAACTCGCTCCGGGTGGCCCTGGACGCCACGGTCATCGCGCTGGTGGTCGGCGGGCTGGTGGCGCTCGTGGTGTCCCGACGCCCGCGCCGCGCGCTCGGCCGGCGCGCGGTGGTGGGCCTCGACGCGCTGTTCATGCTCCCCCTCGGGGTGTCCGCGGTGACCGTCGGGTTCGGGTTCCTGCTGTCCATGCACCAGCCGTTCGGGCTGCCCGTGGACCTGCGGACCAGCCCCGTCCTCGTGCCGATCGCGCAGGCGGTGGTCGCGGTGCCGCTCGTCGTGCGGACCGTCCTGCCCGTGCTGCGCGCCATCGACCCCCGGCTGCGCGAGGTGGCCGCCACGCTCGGGGCCGCGCCGGGACGCGTGCTGCGCACTGTGGACCTGGCGATCGCCACCCGGTCGCTCGGGCTCGCCGTCGGGTTCGCGTTCGCCGCGTCGCTGGGGGAGTTCGGTGCCACCTCGTTCCTCGCCCGGCCCGACCGGCCCACGCTGCCGGTGGTCATCTTCCGGCTCATCGGGCGGCCCGGCCCGGAGTCCTACGGTATGGCGCTCGCCGCCTCCGTCGTCCTCGCGGTGCTCACCGCGGGGATCGTGGCAGCCTGTGAACGACTGCGCGCCCCCGGCGCCGGAGGTGAGTGGTGAACGGTCTGACCCTGCGGGACGTCGCCGTCCGGTACGGCCCGGTGGCCGCCGTCGACGGGGTGTCGCTCGACGTCCCCACCCGGTCGGTGGTCGCGCTGCTGGGCCCGTCCGGCTGCGGCAAGTCGTCGCTCCTGCGGGCGGTCGCCGGGCTCGAGCCTCTGGCCGCGGGCGCGGTGGCGTGGGACGGCGTCTCCGTCGCCGGACTGCCCGTGCACCGGCGCGGGTTCGGCCTGATGTTCCAGGACGGGCAGCTCTTCGCCCATCGGTCGGTGGGCGGGAACGTGGCGTACGGCCTGCCGTCGCGGTCCGCAGTGCGCGTCGCCGAGCTGCTCGAGCTCGTCGGCCTCGCCGGCTACGAGTCCCGCGCCGTGGCCACCCTGTCCGGCGGGGAGCGGCAGCGCGTCGCCCTAGCCCGTGCCCTGGCGCCGGCCCCGCGGCTGCTGCTGCTCGACGAGCCGCTGTCCGCCCTCGACCGTGCCCTGCGCGAGCGGCTCGCCGTGGACCTGCGCGCCGCCCTGGTGGCCACCGGCACCACGGCCGTGCTCGTGACGCACGACCAGGACGAGGCCTTCGCGGTGGCCGATCGGGTGGCGGTGATGTCCACGGGCCGGCTCCTGCAGGTCGACGCACCGGCGGACCTCTGGAGCCGACCCGCCACGCGCGAGGTGGCGGCGTTCCTCGGGTACGAGGCGTTCGTGCCGCTGGACAGCCCCGCCGCCGCACCCCTGCGCGAGGCGCTCGACGTCCCGCCGTCGCCCCGCACCCTGGCGCTCGCCGAGGGGGCGTTCGTCGTCGGCCGGTCGGGGGCGGCCAAGGGGACGGTGCGCGGCGTGTCCTCCCGGCGCGGTCGCTCGGAGGTCCGGGTCGAGGTCGACGGGATCGGCGTCGTGACCGCCCTGGGCCCCGTCGGCGGCCGATGGACTGCGGGGGACGTCGTCGAGCTCGGGGTGGAGCGCGACGCGCTCGCGGTCCTCGACGACTGATCGCGGTTCCCGCCCGGGCGGGCTACGGTCGAAGCATCCGGGTGGGCGAGTACCGAGGTGATGGCGATGACGCTGGAGCTCCGTGAGGTCGTGTCGGTCGAGATCCCCGTGCCGCCGGACACGGTCTGGTCCTACCTGCGCGACCCGGCGCTGGTGCGGCGCTGGTACGGCTGGGACCACGACGGCCTGGAGGCCGAGATCCGGCGGATCTTCGTCGACCAGGCCGTGGAGCACTCCGAGGGCACCGGCGACGAGACGGTCCGCATCCTGTCCTGGCCGCACCACGACCGGCTCACGCTCCGGTCGTCGGCGCACGACCGTTCGCGGGTGAGCATCACGCGGAGCAGCCACCAGGGCATGGCGGCCTTCGACGGCGTCCGCGACGAGGTCGACGAGGGCTGGATCGCGTTCCTGCACCAGCTGCAGTTCGCGCTCAGCATCCACCCCGACCAGGACCGGCGGACCCTGAGCGTCTTCGGTCTGGCTGCCGGCGCGCGCACCGACCGGCTGCTCGACCGTGCCGGCCTGCGGGGGATCCACGGGGTGCCCGTCGGCGGTCACGTGCAGGCCCGGCGCCCCGACGGCACGCTGCTCGGTGGCACCCTGATCTACCGGGCGCCCCTGCAGTTCGGCCTGCGGCTGCACGGGATCACCGAGTCGTTCCTGGTGGTCATGGAGACGCCCGCGGCCATCGCCCCGCCGGAGGGCACGGTCGACGCGATCCTGTCCACCTACGGCCTGGACGACGCCACGTTGGCCGAGGTGCAGCGCCGCTGGTCCGGCTGGTGGCAGCAGTCGGTGCCGCACAGCGGCTCCGCCCGCGTCAGCTGAGCTTGAGCTGCCACTCGCCGGAGCCGCCGGCGGGCCGGAACCCGAGCGCGACGTTGATGGCGAGCATGTAGGAGTTCTCCTGCGCGTTCCACGTGCTGATGCGCCGCACCTTCGGCCGCTCGGCCGCCAGCCGCTGGAGGTTGGCCGCCTTGACCAGCATCCCGAGACGCTTCCCGCGGTGCTCCCTGAGCACGAGCGTGTCGTCCTGGTGCACGAACTCCTCGGTCGTCGGGACCTCCAAGAAAGCCGTGAACGCGGCGAGCGTGTGCGTGGGGATGTGCTCCGCGGCCATGACCAGCAGCTCGAGCTCGCGCTCCGCGTACTGCTTCTCGGTCTGCCGGATCCGTTGGGCGTCCCAGACGTCCTCCTCGAGGTCGAGGCCGCCCAGGGGCACGTCCGTGCTCATCCGCGTGTTGAGCAGCGCGTACGCGTCGACCCACTCCTCGGGCACGTGGCTCTGCCACGACACCAGCCGGTAGTCGGGGCCCGCGTGCGCCTCCGCCTCCGCACGGTGCGTGGCGATGAGCTCCCCGTCGAAGGGGAGCTCGAAGACCGAGTGGCGCTCGACCTGCTCGAGGGCGAAGCCGCGCTCCCGCAGGAACCGCGGACCGGCGTCGTCGGCGCACACGCGGCCGACGCCCGTCGACGGCTCGAGCGTGCCCGGGCCCTCGGGCGGCTCGACGCGCTGGTCGGTGGACGAGCCGATGGTCGTCCGGCCGGCGTCGCGCACGAGGGCCATGACGGCGTCGTACAGCGCGCCGCCCACCCCCTGGCGCCGGTGCGCCGGGCGGACCCCCAGGTCGAACCACGCGGTGTGCGTGTTGTCCTGCAGCGGGAGGTTGACCGCCGAGTAGCCGAGGATGCGGTCCGGGTCCGGGGCGTCGTGCTCGTCGTCGGCCACCGCGACCAGGCGCGGCTTGCGCTCGTACGCCTGGTCGCGCATGGACCCGAGGATCTCCGTCGCCCCGCGGTCGAAGTCGTGGTTGCCCCAGGAGTCGAGGAGCACGTCGTTGATCGCTGCGGTGTAGCCGTGGAGCAGCCAGGCACCCTCGACGGTCTCGGAGACCGGTACCTCGCGGATCGACCACGTCGTCATGGCACCCACCATCCCGCGGGAGACCGCGCGGCGGCGAGCCCTTTTCCCACGCGTCGTTACGCTCGCCGGATGGTGTGGTTGGAGATCGTCGGCTGGGTCGGCTCGTTGCTCGTCATCGTCTCGCTCACGCAGGCGCGCGTGCTGCGCTTCCGGGTGCTCAACCTGGTGGGAGCCGTGATCGCCACGGGGTACAACGTGGCCATCGAGATCTGGCCGTTCGCCGTGATGAACGGGGTCATCGCGATCATCGACGTCTACTGGCTGGTGCGGCTGCAGCGCGAGCGTCACGACGCCCTGGTGTACGGGGTCCTGGAGGTGCCCACCGACGGCGCCGTCCTGCGTCACCTGCTCGACTCGCACGCCCCGGACATCGCCAGGTTCCACCCGGGTTTCAGCGCCGCCGACCCGGCGCCGTCGGCGTCGTTCGTCGTCGTGCGCGGGGACGAGCTGGTGGGCGCGGTGGTGGTCCGGTCCGCCGGCGAGGGCGTCGGCCGGGTGGACCTGGACTACGTCACCCCGCGGTACCGGGACTTCACCCCCGGCGAGTTCGTCTACCGCGACAGCGGGGTGTTCGCGTCGCACGGGTTCCGCCGGCTGGTGCTCGGCGGTGCGCCGACGACGGAGTCGCGCGCGTACCTGGAGCGCGTCGGCTTCCACCCGACCGCCGACGGGTGGGAGCGCGAGGTTGCGACTGCCCGCTAGCATGAGTTCGGACGTCCGAACTTTGTGAGGTGCGGCATGGTCAGCAGCGCGACGGACGACGACGTCCGGGTCGGTACGCCGCGTCGGCGTCGTGCCCCGCTGCTGCTCGGCCCGGCGTTCGTCGCCGCCATCGCGTACGTCGACCCGGGCAACGTCGCCGCGAACCTGACCGCAGGCGCGCGGTACGGCTACCTGCTCCTGTGGGTGCTCGTCGCGGCCAACGCCATGGCGGTGCTGGTGCAGTACCAGTCGGCGAAGCTGGGGCTGGTCACCGGCGACTCGCTGCCCGGCGTGCTCGGCCAGCGCATGCGACGCGGTCCGCGGCTGGCGTTCTGGGCGCAGGCCGAGGTGGTCGCCGCGGCCACCGACATCGCCGAGGTGGTCGGCGGCGCGATCGCCCTGAACCTGCTCTTCGGCGTCCCGCTGCCGCTCGGCGGGCTGATCGTCGGCGTCGTGTCCATGCTGCTGCTCGCCACCCAGAACCGGTACGGGCAGCGACGCTTCGAGCTCGTCATCGTCGCCCTGCTCGCCGTCATCACGATCGGGTTCCTGGCGGGGCTGTTCGTCTCGCCGCCGGCCGGTCGGGGCATCCTCTCCGGGCTGGTCCCGCGCTTCGACGGCACGGACTCCGTGCTGCTCGCCGCCTCCATGCTCGGTGCGACCGTCATGCCGCACGCGATCTACGTGCACTCGGCGCTGGTCCGCGACCGCCACGGCAAGGCGTCCGGATCCGCGCTGCACCACCTGCTGCGCTCCACCCGGTGGGACGTCGGCGCCGCGCTCGTGGTCGCCGGCATCGTCAACATCGGCCTGCTGCTGCTCGCCGCGTCCGGGCTGCGCGGCGTCCCCGGCACCGACTCGATCCCCGGCGCCTACGACGCCATCGTCGCCGCGCTCGGTCTCGGCATCGGGATCGCGTTCGCCATCGGCCTGCTGGCGTCGGGGCTGGCGTCCACCTCGGTCGGCGCGTACGCGGGCGCGACGATCATGGAGGGACTCATCCACCGCCGGATCCCCCTGCTGGTCCGCCGCATGGTCACCCTGATCCCGGCGATCGTCCTGCTGGCCGTCGGCGCCGACGCCACCTGGACCCTGGTCCTGTCGCAGGTGGTGCTCAGCTTCGGCATCCCGTTCGCGGTCATCCCGCTGGTCGCCCTGACCCGATCCCGGGCGGTGATGGGCCCCCACCGCAACGGCCCCTGGCTCCACGCGACCCTGCTGCTGGTGGTGACCCTGGTGGTCGCCCTGAACCTGACCCTCCTGGGCCTGCTGCTGCTGGCCTGAGGCGGGTCGCCCGCC
>NZ_CAURTV010000041.1:0-26848 GCF_963527515.1 uncultured Cellulomonas sp.
GGGCGGAACCGGTCCGCTGCTGGCCCGCACCGCGAGCACCGGCGCGACCAGCGGGGGCGTCGGGTCGAGCAGGTCACCGCCGACGAGCGAGCGCAGGTGCGCCCAGGCCATCCGGCCCAGCTCGGCCTGGGGGACGGTCGCGGTGGTCAGCGACGGCGTCGCGAAGCGCGCGAGCTCGATGTCGTCGAAGCCGGTGATCGACACGTCGCCCGGCACGGCGACGCCGAGCTCGTTGAGCCGCGCGAGCAGCCCGAACGCGACCAGGTCGTTGTACGCGACGACCGCCGTGGCACGCGAGGCCAGCACGTCCTGCGCTGCGGCGTACCCGGACTCCACCGAGGAGCCCGCGGGCCGCTCGCTGAGCCGGACGTCCTCGCGGCGGGCGGCCGCGGCACGCAGCGCGTCGAGCCGGGCGCCGTGCGACGCGCTGTCGGGCGGGCCGGCCAGGTAGAGCAGATGGCGGTGGCCCAGGCCGGTGAGGTGCTCGACGATCTGGTCGATGCCGGCGGCGTAGTCGATGGCGAGGGTGGGGGTGGTGCCGTCGGCGGCGCGGTTGACCACCACCACCGGACGGATCTCCGGCAGCAGCGCACGCAGGGTCTGCTCGGGCATACGCGGGGACACCAGCACGAGCGCGTCGCAGCGCAGCCGGGCGTCCAGGGCGATGCGCTCCTCGTCGGCCGCGTGCTCGGCGGTGTCCGCGACGAGCACCCGGTAGCCCTCCTCCGCGGCGGCCGAGGCGACCCCGCGCAGCACCTGCTGGAACATCGGGTTGGCCAGGTCCGGCACGACGACGGCGACGGTGTTGGTGCGCCCGAGCGACAGGCTGCGCGCGGTGTTGCTGGGCCGGTAGTGCAGCTGCTCGGCGACCTCACGGACGCGTGCGGCGAGCTCGGGGTCCACGGTCGCGCGTCCGTTCATCACCCGGCTCACCGTGGCCCGGGACACGCCCGCGGCGTGCGCGACCTCGGCGATGGTCGACGCGCTGCGCGTCCACCCGTTCTGCGTCACTGCAGCCTCCCGCGGTCACCGTCGGCCCACCCACGAGGGGGCGGCTCCGCGCCGAACATACACCACCGGAAACCGGTTCCCAAGCACATCTCCCGGTGCTACGGTACCGACCGAGGAACCGGTTTCTCACCGAATCCCCACGGCGAACACAGTGAGGTGATCGACGACATGTCCGTAGTGACAGAGCTGCGCCGGACCGCCCGCGGCGCCAAGGGCACGCCACCTCGGCGTCCCCTGCGCAGCGGCGACGGCAAGAGCGCGGCGATCTTCCTCGCGCCCTGGTTCCTGGGGCTCGGGCTCATCACGATCGGGCCCATGGTGGCGTCGGGCTACCTGTCCTTCACCGACTACGACCTGCTGCAGTCGCCGTCCTGGGTCGGCCTCGAGAACTACACGCGGCTGTTCGAGGACCCCCGGCTGCTCAACTCGCTGCGGGTCACGTTCACCTACGTGTTCACCGCCGTGCCGCTGCAGCTGGTCGCCGCCCTGGCGCTCGCGCTCGTCCTCGACCGGGGGCTCAAGGGCCTCCCGTTCTACCGGTCGGTCCTCTACCTGCCGTCCCTGCTGGGCGGCTCGGTGGCGGTCGCCATCCTGTGGCGCCAGGTGTTCGGCGTCGACGGCCTGGTGAACGCCTTCCTCGGCCTGTTCGGCGTCGAGGGCAAGGGCTGGGTGTCCGACCCGGACACCGCGCTCGGCACCCTGGTCATCCTGCACGTGTGGACGTTCGGCGCCCCGATGATCATCTTCCTGGCGGGGCTGCGGCAGATCCCGGAGATGTACTACGAGGCCGCGTCGATCGACGGTGCCGGCCTGCTTCGCAAGTTCCGGTCGATCACCCTGCCGCTGCTGACGCCGATCATCTTCTTCAACCTGGTGCTCCAGGTGATCGGGGCGTTCCAGAGCTTCACGCAGGCGTTCGTCGTCTCGGGCGGCACCGGCGGACCGGCCGACTCGACGATGTTCTACACGCTCTACCTGTACCAGAAGGGCTTCACGGCCTTCGAGATGGGGTACGCCTCCGCGATGGCCTGGCTGCTCGTCCTCATCGTCGCGGTGATGACCCTGATCAACTTCTTCGCCTCCAAGTTCTGGGTCTTCTACGATGACTGAGGTCCGAGTGCGCCCCACGCCCCTCGCCGCTGCGGCCGCTGAGGCTCCCCCGATCCGCCACCGCTCCCCGTGGCCCGACCGCCGGCGCTCCGCGCTCAAGCACGCGGGCCTCATCGCGCTCTGCGCGCTCATGCTCTACCCGCTGATCTGGCTGCTGGTGAGCTCGTTCAAGCCCACGGAGCTGATCTTCCGCGACGTCGGCCTGATCCCTACCGAGGTCGACTGGACCAACTACTCGCAGGGCTGGAACGCGCTGCAGTACCCGTTCAGCCGCTACCTGCTGAACTCGGCGGTCATCGTGCTCGGGTCGCTGGTGGGGAACCTGGTCAGCTGCTCGATGGCGGCCTACGCGTTCGCGCGCCTGGAGTTCCGGGGCCGACGCCTGTGGTTCGCGGTCATGCTCATGTCGATCATGCTGCCGATCCACGTGATCATCGTGCCGCAGTACATCCTGTTCGCCCGGCTGGACTGGATCAACACGTTCCTGCCGCTCATCGTCCCGAAGCTGCTGGCCACGGACGCGTTCTTCATCTTCCTCATGGTCCAGTTCTTCCGCGGCATCCCCCGGGAGCTGGACGAGGCCGCCCGCCTGGACGGCTGCGGGCACGGCCGCATCTACCTGCGGATCATGCTCCCGCTGTCGCTGCCCGCCCTGGCCACCACGGCGATCTTCACGTTCATCTGGACGTGGAACGACTTCTTCAGCCAGCTCATCTTCCTCGTCCGGCCGGACATGTACACCGCGCCGGTCGCTCTCCGCACGTTCCTGGACTCCACGGGCGTCAGCTCGTGGGGCCCGATGTTCGCGATGTCGATCGTCTCGCTCATCCCCGTCTTCCTCGCCTTCCTCGTCGGCCAGAAGTACCTGGTCAAGGGGATCGCGACGACGGGCATCAAGTAGCTGCCTTGTGAGAACACCGTCGTCCTCGTCAACCCAAGGAGAACCATGCGCCCCCGTCCGTCCCTCCGCGTCGGTGCCCTGCTGGCCGTCGCAGCCCTGGCCCTCACGGCCTGCGCCGGCGCGTCCGACGACGCGCCCGCCGCAACGCCGACCTCGTCGGGACCCCCCGAGCCCGTCGAGATCCGCTTCTCCTGGTGGGGTTCCGACACCCGCCACGAGCTGACCCAGCAGGTGCTCGACGCGTTCGAGGCGAAGTACCCGCACATCACCGTGGTCCCCGACTACACCGACTGGAACAGCTACTTCGACAAGCTGGGCACCGCGGTCGCCGGCGGGGACGCACCCGACGTCATGACGCAGGAGGAGCGGTTCCTCAACGAGTACGCCTCGCGCGGCGTGCTTGCGGACGTCAAGGAGCTGGACGTCGACACCTCGAAGATCGACGAGGCCGTGCTCGAGTCCGGCACCATCGACGACGCCCTCTACGGCGTGGCCACCGGCGTCAACGCGTACGCGATCGTCGCCGACCCCACCGCGTTCGCCGCCGCCGGCGTCGAGTTGCCCGACGACACCACCTGGACCTGGGAGGAGTACGTCGAGATCGCCGAGGAGATCTCCGCGAAGACCGGCAAGGCGGTCTACGGCGCCCAGGACTACGGGTTCAACGAGCCCGGCTTCTCGATCTTTGCCCGGCAGCGCGGCGAGTCCCTCTACACGAAGGACGGCACGCTCGGGTACGACGAGAAGACGCTCGCCGAGTGGTGGCAGTACTCGCTCGACCTGCAGAGCAGCGGCGGTCAGCCCGACGCCGCCAAGACCGTCGAGGTCGACGCCGGCGGACCCGAGCAGTCGCTCGTCGCCACCGGCACCGGGGCGATGGCGTGGTTCTGGACCAACCAGCTGACCGCCATCACCAACGCCTCGGGCAAGGAGCTCACGCTGCTCCGCGTCCCCGGCGAGTCGGAGGAGGAGCGCACCGGCATGTACTTCAAGCCGGCCATGTTCTACTCCGTCTCCGCCAAGTCCGAGCACCCCACCGAGGCCGCCCTGCTGGTCGACTTCCTGCTCAACGACACCGCCGCCGGCGAGATCCTGCTCTCCGACCGTGGCCTCCCGGCCAACACCGACGTCCGCGCGGCCGTGCAGGAGAAGTTCTCGGCCACCGACAAGCAGGCCGCCGAGTTCCTGGCCGACCTCGAGGACGAGATCGTCGACGGACCCGCCGTCCCGCCCGTGGGCGCTGGTCAGGTCGCCGAGATCACGCGCCGCATCAACCAGGAGGTGCTCTTCGGCCGCCTGACCCCGGCCGACGCCGCCAAGCAGTTCACGACGGAGGTCGAGTCGGCGATCGGCTGACCCACCCCGTCCACGAGCGACGCCCGCAGTCTCCGCAGAGGCTGCGGGCGTCGCTGCGTCCGGGACCCGACCGTCCCGCACACCCGGTCATGCGGACGTCCGAGGAAGTGCGCGCTCGGGCAGCCAGATGCTCGGACGTCCCAGAACCGCCATCCGTTGCGTCCGAGGATGTGCGCGCTCGGGCAGCCACTTGCTCGGACGTTGGGTGGTGGTGGTGGTCAGGCGCTGGCGCGGATGCGGAGGGTGGGCTCGAAGATCGTGGACGTGACGCGGCGGCCCGGGTCGGCGATGGTGTCCAGCAGGATGCGGGCCATCGCCGCCGCCATCTCCTCGATCGGCTGCCGCACCGAGGTGAGCGCGGGGCGGGACAGGGCGCCGACCGAGCTGTCGTCGAACCCGATGACGCGCACGTCCTCGGGCACCCGGCGGCCGGCGGTCTGCAGCGCCTCGATCGCGCCGAGCGCCATGAGGTCGTTCGACGCGAACACCCCGTCGAGGTCCGCGTACTGCCCGAGCAGCGCGGTCATCGCCGCGACGCCGCTCTCGTACGTGAAGACACCGCCGGCGGTCGGTACGAACGCCTGACCGTGCCGGGCCATCGCGTCCTGGAACCCCGACAGCCGGTCCTGCGCGGAGGGCACGTCGAGCGGCCCGGAGATGGCCGCCACGTGCCGGCACCCGCGGGCGACCAGGTGCTCGGCGGCCAGCCGGGCGCCGTCTCGGTTGGCGACGTCGACGAAGCTCAGCGGGATCGGCCGGCCGGGGCGCGCGAACACCACCGCGGGCAGCCGCGCCTCGACGAGCAGCGCGGGCATCGGGTCGTCGCCCCGGGTGGACACGACCAGCGCGCCGTCCGCGTTGCCGTTGCGCAGCGAGGAGATCACGCGCGACCGGTCGAAGTCGGTCTCGGCGAGCATGAGGATCGGGTCGACGTCGTGGGGTCGCAGGGCGCGCAGCATGCCACCGACCACGCGGCCGAAGAACGGGTCGGCGAAGTCGATGGTCGACGGGGACCCCTGCTCCTCCGCGCCGGACACCACGACGATCACCGCGCCCGTCCGCCGGGTGACCAGCGAGCGCGCGGCCAGGTTGGGCACGTAGCCGGTGGTCGCGATGGCCTCCCGGACGACCGCCTGGATCTCCGCGGCGACCCGGCGCTGGCCGTTGACCACGCGCGAGACCGTGGCCCGGGAGACGCCGGCGACCCGCGCCACGTCCTCGAGCGTGGGCGCGCCGGAGCCGGACGCTCGTGGCACGCCCCTCGGCGGGGTCGCCTCGAGGGTGGCCGCGCGGACGCCCTCCGGGGGCGCCTCGACGGGGTCGTCTGCCATCCGCGCAGACTACCAGGCTCGGAGAGCGCTCTCGCGGATTCCTCGGTCGTCCGGGAGTCACGGCATCCCGTTCTCCGGTCGGTGGGGCTATGCGCGCGGGTGAGAACAGGTATAGCGTCCCATTTCGGGAGCCAGACCCACCCAGCCCAGCGTTCTGCACCGCCCACACCTCGGTCCACGGGATAGAGCGCTCTCCCACTCGCAGCACCGGCACCAGCTCAACGACGAACTGCACGCCCGCGCACCGGATCGACGACGAGGTCGACTGCGGACCGACCTCGCGTCCCCTGCCACGGGCCAGCCCCGGAGGAGACACCTGTGTTCACGACCACCACCGACCGCCCCACCAGGAACGCCCCACCACCCGGCCGCAGCCGGCGACTGCTGGGCGTCCTGGCCGCAGCCGCGCTCGTCGCCGCCGGCATCGGCATCCCCGCCGGTGCCGCGCAGGCCGAGCCGGTGCTGCTCTCGCAGGGCAAGACCGTCACGGCGTCGTCCGTGGAGAACGCCGACTACACGCCGGCGTCCGCCGCGGTGGACGGCAGCGCGGGGACCCGCTGGGCCAGCCAGCCGTCCGACGCGCAGTGGCTGACCATCGACCTCGGCGCGACCGCCCAGGTCAACCAGGTGGTGCTCAGCTGGGAGGCCGCCTACGGCTCCGGGTACCAGATCCGGACGTCCCCGAACGGCACGACCTGGACCAGCATCTACACGACGACCACCGGCAAGGGCGGCAAGGAGACCCTCGACGTCACCGGCAGCGGCCGGTACGTGCAGGTCCTGGGCACCAAGCGCGCCACCGGCTACGGGTACTCGCTGTGGGAGGTGCAGGTCTACGGCACCCCCGGCACGACGCAGCCCCCGACCGGCACGTGCGGCACCACCAACGTCGCGCAGGGCAAGACCGCGACGGCGTCGTCGTCCGAGCAGGGTGCGGGGACCGCAGCGGGCCTCGCGGTGGACGGCAACGCCGGCACGCGGTGGGCCAGCACCTTCGCCGACAACCAGTGGTGGCAGGTGGACCTGGGCTCCAGCCAGGCGCTCTGCAACGTCACGCTCTCCTGGGAGGGCGCGTACGGCAAGGCGTTCCGGGTCCAGGGGTCGGCCGACGGCACCACGTGGAGCACCCTGTCGACGATCACCAACGGCACCGGCGGGACCCAGTCGATCGCACTCACGGGCACCGCCCGGCACCTGCGGCTCGACCTGCAGACGCGCGGCACCGGCTACGGCTTCTCTCTGTGGGAGGTGACGGTGCGCACCACCGGCACCACCACGCCGGACCCCACGGACCCGACAGGTCCCGCGGACGGCAAGGTCCGGATCGCGGGCAGCCAGGGGAGCTGGTCGCTGCTGGTCAACGGCCAGAGCTGGGTGACCAAGGGGATGACGTGGGGCCCCGCTCCGGCCGAGTTCCCGCAGCACGCCGCCAACCTCCAGGCCATGGGCGTCAACACCATCCGCACGTGGGGCACCGACGCGGGCTCCAAGGTCCTGCTCGACGCCGCCGCGGCGGCGGGCATGCGGACGGTCGCCGGCTTCTGGCTGGCTCCCGGTGGCGGACCCGGCTCGGGCGGCTGCCCGAACTACGTCACGGACACCGCCTACAAGACCAGCTCGATGAACGACATCGTCACCTGGGTCACCGCGTACAAGGACAACCCCGGCGTGCTCATGTGGAACGTCGGCAACGAGTCCCTGCTCGGGCTCGGCAACTGCTACTCGGGCGCGGAGCTCGAGGCGCAGCGCACCGCCTACGCGACGTTCGTCAACGACGCCGCCAAGCGCATCCACCAGATCGACCCCAACCACCCGGTGACGTCGACCGACGCCTGGACCGGCGCGTGGCCGTACTACAAGGCCAGCTCGCCCGACCTGGACCTGTACGGCCTGAACGCCTACAACGCGGTGTGCGACGCGAAGGCGACGTGGATCGCAGGCGGCTACACCAAGCCGTACCTCATCACCGAGGGCGGTCCGGCGGGTGAGTGGGAGGTCCCCGACGACGCCAACGGCGTGCCGGACCAGGGGACCGACGCGCAGAACGCGGCCGGCTACACGCGGGCGTGGGACTGCATCAAGGCACACCCCGGCGTCGCGCTCGGCGCCACGCTGTTCCACTACGGCAACGAGGGCGACTTCGGCGGCATCTGGTTCAACGTCAAGCCGGGCAACAACAAGCGGCTCTCGTACTACGCCGTCGCCAAGGCGTACGGCGGCTCGGCCGGGGCGGCGGGGGTCAACACTCCCCCGACGTTCAGCTCGATGACCGTGGCCAACAGCGCTGCCGTCGTCGCCGGCTCGACGTTCACCGTGAACGCCGCGGCGAGCGACCCGAACGGTGACCCCATCACCTACAACGTGCTGCTGAACAGCAAGTACGTGAACGACTCCGGCGGCCTGGCCCCGGCGACGTTCACGCGCAGCGGCAGCACGTTCTCGGTGACGGCTCCGCAGACCCTCGGCGTCTGGAAGGTCTACGTGTTCGCCGAGGACGGCAAGGGCAACGTGGGCGTCGAGACGAGGTCGTTCCGCGTCGTCCCGCCCGCGGTGGGCGGCACCAACATCGCCCAGGGCCGCACCACGACGGCGTCGTCGTTCGATCCGTACAACGGCAACTTCACGCCGGGTCAGGCCACCGACGGCAGCTACGCCACCCGGTGGGCCAGCAGCTGGGCCGACGACGAGTGGATCCAGGTGGACCTCGGCTCCGTGCGGTCGTTCTCCTCGATCCAGCTGGTGTGGGAGTCCGCGTACGGCAAGGGCTACCGCATCGAGACGTCCAACGACGGCTCGACCTGGTCGACGCTGACCACGGTGACCGCCGGCGACGGGAACGTGGACACCCTGAACGCCGCCGGCTCGGCCCGCTACGTGCGGGTGCACGGGACAGCCCGCGGGACCGCGTACGGCTACTCGCTGTACGAGCTCGGGGTCTACGCCTGAGGGCGTGACCTCGTGACGTGCCCGGGGCGGGCGGCCACCCGCCCCGGGCACCACCCTCGGCCAACCCCTCACAGAGCCGATGACGCCTGAGGGTCGTGTGCATCGTCGCACCACCCTCGGGTCCCTTCCGCACACCGTCTGAAGGAGACCTCATGCCCACCCATCTCCACGCGCCACGCTCACGCAAGGCCCGTGCCGTCCTGGCCGGAGCACTGTCCGCGGTACTCGTCGCGACCGGCCTCGGGGTCGCGATCGCGACCACCGCGAGCGCCGCTCCCGTCAACATCTCACAGGGCAAGCTCGCCACGTCCTCGTCGGCGGAGGGCCCGGACTTCACCGCGTCCAAGGCCGTCGACGGCAACAACGGCACCCGCTGGGCCAGCCAGTTCTCCGACGCCCAGTGGATCCAGGTCGACCTCGGCGGCACGGCCACCGTCGACCGGGTGGAGCTGCGCTGGGAGGCGGCCTACGCCAAGGCGTTCCAGGTGCAGCTGTCCCCGAACGGCACCACCTGGACGACGGTCGCCACGGTCACCAACGGCACCGGTGGCAACCAGACGGTCGCCGCCGCCGGCACCGGCCGCTACCTGCGCCTCAACCTCACGGCACGCGGCACCGGCTACGGCTACTCGCTGTGGGACCTCGCCGTGCTCGGCACGGGGGGCGCGACGACGGCCCCGCACACGCCGAAGCCGCTGCCGCCGGCCCCGCCGGGCGCCGACACGTCGGTGACGCACCACGAGTTCCAGGCCAACTGCACGCCGACGCACACGCTCAACGACGACCCGATCGTCTACCCGGGCCAGGCGGGCGCGTCGCACAGCCACACGTTCCTCGGCAACCGCTCGACCAACGCGAACACCACCACGGCGTCGCTGCTGGCCGCCAACAGCACCAGCTGCACCGTGCCGCAGGACGAGTCGGCGTACTGGTTCCCCACCCTCATGCGCGGGGACACCAAGGTGGTCGCCAGCAACGAGCAGACCATCTACTACAAGGCCGGGATCATCGACTACAAGAAGGTCGTCCCGTTCCCGCAGGGCCTGCGCTACCTCGTCGGCAGCATGACGGCCACGCAGGAGGAGTTCCGGACCGCCCCTGGCACGGTCGAGGGCTTCGAGTGCGGGAACAGCTCGTTCAACTGGGACATCCCGGCGAGCTGCCCGGTCGGCTCGCAGCTGAACGTCCGCTACCAGGCCCCCAGCTGCTGGGACGGGATCAACCTCGACTCCCCCAACCACAAGAGCCACATGGCGTACCCGGTGAACGGTGAGTGCACGGCCAGCCACCCGGTCGCGGTGCCGATGATCGAGTTCAAGCTCTCCTGGCCGGTGGACGGCAACCTGTCGGACGTCCGGTTCTCGAGCGGTCGCGGCTTCTCGTTCCACTACGACTTCTTCAACGCGTGGGACCCGGCCGTGCTCCAGGCGCTGACCGAGCACTGCATCAACGGCGGCCTGCAGTGCAACCCGCGCGGCTACGACCTGTACAAGCCCTGGGCCGGTGCGGTCCTGGACGCCGACTACCAGCTGATCCCGTGAGGACTCCCATGCACACCCCTGTCCACTCCCGGGCGCGAGCCTGGACCGCCGCGGTCCTCGCGGCCGGCGTCGTCGCGGTCGGGGCCATCACGGCCGCCACCGCCGCGAACGCCGCACCCGTCAACCTGTCGCAGGGCAAGACCGTCACGGCGTCGTCGACGGAGAACGCCGACTACACCCCGGCCCGCTACGCCGTCGACGGCAACGCGGCCACCCGGTGGGCGAGCCTGCCCGCCGATCCCCAGTCGATCCAGGTCGACCTCGGCCAGGCGGCGACCCTCGACCACCTGACCCTCGTGTGGGAGGCGGCGTACGGCAAGGCGTTCACGGTTCAGACGTCCACCGACGGCACGTCCTGGTCCACGGCCGCCACGATCACCAACGGCACCGGCGGTACGCAGGACGTGGCCGTCACCGGCACCGCCCGGTACGTGCGGCTGAACCTGACCGCCCGCGGGACCGGCTATGGCTACTCGCTGTGGGAGCTCCAGGTGTTCGGCACCACCGGGACCGTCACGCCGCCCGCGTGCGGCTCCGACAACGTGGCGCAGGGCAAGACGGCCACCGCGTCGACCACCGAGAACGGTGGCACGCCCGCGAGCGCGGCGGTCGACGGCAACCTCGGCACCCGCTGGTCCAGCACGTTCGCGGACCCGCAGTGGTGGCAGGTCGACCTCGGCTCGGCGCAGAGCATCTGCAAGGTGACGCTCCGCTGGGAGGGCGCGTACGGCAAGGCGTTCCGCGTCCAGACGTCCTCGACGGGCACGACGTGGGCGACGGCGGCTACGGTCACCAACGGCACGGGCGGCGTGCAGACGATCGACGTCGCCGCGACCGCGCGCTACGTCCGGCTCGACCTGACCACCCGGGGCACCGGCTACGGCTACTCGCTCTGGGAGGTCCAGATCAGCACCGGCTCCACCACCACCGACCCGATCCCCGGCGGCGGCGACCTCGGCCCGAACGTCCACGTGTTCACGCCGACCACCGGGCAGGCCGCCATCCAGGCGAAGCTCGACGAGACGTTCACGGCCCAGGAGGAGGCGCAGTTCGGCACCCGCCGCGACCAGTTCCTCTTCGCCCCCGGCACCTACGACGTGCAGGCGCACATCGGGTTCAACACGTCGATCAACGGCCTGGGTCGCAACCCCGACGACGTCAACATCACCGGCGGCGTGTGGGCCGACGCGCAGTGGTTCGGCGGCAACGCGACGCAGAACTTCTGGCGCTCGATGGAGAACCTGAAGATCACGCCGTTCACCGGGGAGAACCGCTGGGCGGTCTCGCAGGCGGCACCCATGCGGCGCATCCACGTGGCGGGCGACCTCGCAGTCTTCCCGTCGTCGTACGGCTGGGCCTCGGGCGGCTTCGCGGCGGACTCGAAGGTCGACGGCGCCATGAAGTCGGCGTCGCAGCAGCAGTGGTACACCCGCGACTCAGCGCTGGGCCGCTGGGAGGGCTCGGTCTGGAACATGGTGTTCTCGGGCGTGACCGGCTCCCCGGCACCGAGCTTCCCGAACCCGTCGCACACGGTGCTCGACACCACGCCGATCAGCCGCGAGAAGCCGTACCTGTACCAGTCGGGCACGGGCACGACGTGGCAGTCGCTGTCGGTGTTCGTCCCGTCCAGCCGCGTCAACGCGCGCGGCGTCTCGTGGCCGAACACGCCGGGCACGTCGATCCCGCTGAGCCAGTTCTACGTCGCCAAGCCCGGTGACAGTGCGGACCGCATCAACGCCGCGCTTGCGCAGGGCCTGCACCTGCTGCTCACCCCGGGGATCTACACCCTGGACAAGACGATCGACGTCACCCGTCCGGACACCGTGGTGCTCGGCCTCGGCTACGCGACGATCGTCCCGACGGCCGGTCAGACGGCCATGAGGGTCGGCGACGTCAACGGCGTCCGGATCGCCGGCGTCCTGTTCGACGCCGGTGTCGTCAACTCACCGGCGATGCTCGAGGTGGGGTTGGCCGGCAACCACACCGACCGCGCCGCGAACCCGGTCTCGCTGCACGACGTGTTCGTCCGCGTCGGTGGGCGGATCCCCGGCAAGGTGACCTCGGCCATCGTCGTCAACTCCGACGACACGATCGTCGACCACATCTGGTCGTGGCGCGGCGACCACGGAGCCGGGGTCGGCTGGAACGAGAACCCGTCCGCGTACGGCCTCGTCGTCAACGGCAACGACGTCCTGGGGCTGGGGCTGTTCGTCGAGCACTACCAGAAGGAGAACACCCTCTGGAACGGCGACCGCGGGCGGACGATCTTCTACCAGAACGAGCTGCCGTACGACGTGCCGAACCAGGCGGCGTGGCAGAACGGCACCCGTCGCGGCTACGCGGGCTACCGGGTGGCCGACGCTGTCAACACCCACGAGCTGTGGGGCGGCGGCGTGTACAGCTTCTTCAACGTCGACCCGAGCATCGTCGTCGACAGCGGGTTCCAGGTGCCGGTCAAGCCGGGCGTCAGGTTCCACAACATCCTGACGGTGTCGCTCGGCGGCAACGGCATCATCGCGCACGTCATCAACGACACCGGGGGCGTGGCGCAGGGCACGGCCACGATCCCGGCGTACCTGGCCAGCTACGGCGGCTGACCTCCGACGGCGACGGCCCCCGGCTCCTCGAGAGCCGGGGCCGTCGGCGTATCTCACCCCGCCCCGCGCGCTCCTTCATGACACCCTCGACCACACGGGGGCTCGAAGGACGAGAGGGACGTCGATGCCGGAGCAGGTCCTGATCCGTGGGGCGGTCGCGTTCGACCCGGAGGCGCACGGGTTCGCGTTCCCCAACGCGTTCGTCAACGAGGTGCTCACGCTGCCCAACGGCGCCAAGATCACCACGGCCGGCCGCTGCGGCGGCATGGCGTACGTGTCGCTCGACTACTTCCTGGCCGGGCAGCCGGCGCCGCGGTGGCGGGCCGACCTCTGGGCGCCCTCCCGCGTGCCCCCGGACAGCCACTGGCTGGCCCGCCTGTTCACGCAGCGGCTGCGCGACTCGTTCTTCACCGGCTCCGCGGCCAAGTTCGTCACGTGGTCCATGCACTCCGACGACGAGACGTGGGTGTTCAAGGGCGTGCGGCGGTGGACCAAGGAGGAGGAGCTCCCCCGGGTGATCCGCTCGATCGACGCCGGCCGCCCGGTGGTGCTCGGGCTGGTGGTCGCGCGCGACCTGGCCTCGGTGGGCCACAACCACCAGGTCATCGCGTACGGCTACGAGCAGGACCGGGAGTCGGGCCGGACCACGGTGCAGGTCTACGACAACAACTCCCCCGGCCGCGCCGTGACGCTCACCTCCGAGCAGGGCCAGAGCGACTGGACGGCCTCGAACGGGCACGTCTGGCGCGGGTTCTTCGTGCAGGACTACACGCCCCGGCGCCCACGGGTGCTCACCAGGAACGCCCCGGACGTCAAGGACCGGGTGTCCACCGGCGACACCGTCAAGCTGTCGCACGTGTGGACGGGACTCACCCTGCACTCCCACGACCGGCCGTACACGCACCGCGGCACCGACGGCCACCAGCAGGTGACCTGCTTCGGCGGCTCCGACGACAACGACCGCTGGCTGCTGGTCGGCACCGGCGGGACCGCGGCGGGCACCGCGCTGCGGGACGGCTCGGTGGTGCGGCTGCGGCACCTGTCCACCGGCCGGTGGCTGCACAGCGCGGCGGGTGTCCCCTCGCCGCTGAGCGGCCAGCAGGAGGTCAGTGCCGTCGACACGCCCGACGCGACGGCGGACTGGCGGATCGAGGTCGTCGACGAGCGCCCGTGGACCGCCGGCGCACGTGTCCGCCTCGTGCACGTCGCCACCGACGCCGCCCTGCACTCCCACCGCGCCACCGACCCCCGGCTGACGGCGGGCCAGCAGGAGGTCACGGCCTACCCCGGTCGGGACGTCAACGACTGGTGGACGGTCCTGGAGCTGAGCTGACCTCAGCCGATCCAGACCTCCTCGTCCACGACGAGCCTGCCGACCAGCGGCGGGGACGTCGTCGGCCCGAAGGACGCGTTCATCGCGCTGCGCACCAGGACGTCGTCACCGTCGACCGCTGCGGTGACCGTCAGGACGAAGGGTGACTCGACGAACCGCACGGTCAGCACGTACGTGTCCGGGGTGGTCCAGGTCCCGCTGACCAGCGCGTCCTCGGGGTCGCGACGCCTGAGCGTGGTGCGGCTCAGCGCCGGCTGCGCGTGCCCGACCGTGACGATCACCGTCTCCTCGCCGTGGTCGACGGTGAGCCGGTCGTGCTCCGGCCCCGCCTCGAGCACCGCGTTGCGGATCCCGAGCCCGTTCGGTTCGAACGTGATCGTCCGGCCGTCCAGGCGCGCGCCGGCCGGGGAGGTCGGCGACCCGCTCGGGGGGTCCAGGCGCAGGCTGCCCAGCCGGTCGGCCAGGAGCGCTCGGCCCTCGGCGTCCGCGGGCAGGGGCGCGTCGGACAGCCCGGGCAGCAGGTGCTCCCAGACCAGGCCGAGCTGGTGGTGCATGTCCGCCACACCGGACGTCGTCACGACGACGAGGTCCTGCTCGGGCAGGACCACGCAGAACTGCCCGAACGCGCCGTCGCCGCGGTAGCTGTCGTGGCGGCCGCGCCAGAACTGGTAGCCGTACCCCTGCGCCCAGTCCGGGTCGGGTCCGCCGTCGTTGGGCACCTGCCGACGCGTCGCCTCCGCCACCCAGTCCGCGGGCACCACCTGCCGACCGTCCCAGACGCCGCCCTGCAGGTAGAGCTGCCCGAACACTGCGATGTCCTCGGTGGTCGCCGACATCCCGGACCCGCCCACGTCGATGCCGTCCGGCGACTGCTGCCAGGTAGCGCCCTCGATCCCCAGCGGCTCGAACAGGCGCGGCGCCAGGTAGTCGAGCAGCCGCTGGCCGGTGAGCTTGTGCACCAGCGCGGAGAGCATGAAGGTGGCCGCCGTGTTGTAGACGAAGAACGTGCCGGGCTCGTGCACCACCGGCTGCGCGAGGAACACGCCCACCCAGTCCTGCGAGTCGTACACCTGGTCCGTGGGGTCCGCGGCGTGCCCGGTCGTCATGGTCAGCAGGTGCCGCACGCGCATCCGCCGCAGGTTCTCGTCCGGGTGCGCAGGGGCCGGGAAGTGGTCCAGCACCAGGTCGTCGACGGTGAGCAGCCCCTCCGCGACGGCGAACCCGACCGCGGTCGACGTGAAGCTCTTGCTCAGCGAGTACAGCTCGTGCAGCCGGTCGGGGGCGTACGGAGCGGCCCACCCCTCGGCCACCACCACCCCGTGCCGCAGCACCATGAGCGAGTGGAGCTCGGGCCACCCGGCGAGCGCGTCGACCAGCCGGCTCAGTGCGCGCGGATCGACCCCCTGCTCCTCGGGTGTGGATCGGGGCAGTCGACGGCGTCCAGGCATGACCCCACCCTGCCACCGCGGACCCACGCGGGCCCGCCGCGGCCACCCGTCCGGCGCGCGCCCCAGCCACCGGGCCGCGAGCTCACGGGCCGGCGCGCGCCCGGTCCGTCACCTACCGCGGTCGAGAACGTGCCGTGTCAGCGAGATCGGCAGTTCACAGTGCCGTTCTCGCTGGGAACGCACGTCCTCGCGGGCGCGCAGACGGGCACCGCGGCAGACCCGCTCGAACTCGTCACCTCGAGTCGAACTCGTCAGTCACAACAAACGAGCTCGGCTACAACGGACGAGTTCGGCTGCAGTGCACGAGCTCGGCTGCACCGGACGAGCTGGGCCGCACCGGCCGCGCCCAGCCGGCACCACACGCGCCCCAACCGGAGGCCGCCCGGACAGCAGGACGCCCCGGCCCTCCGAGAGGAGGACCGGGGCGTGCTGTGCGGGGGTCAGCCCACCTGGGGCAGGGTGCCCGTGCCGCCGTCGCCGATGGTGGAGACCGGAGCGGCCGCCGGCAGGTCGGTGCCCGAGCCGGGGGTGCCCACGGAGGCGCCGACCGGGACGGGGTCCGAGGTGAACGCGCCGCGCGGGACGCCCCGGAACGTGAACTCCCCGAGCAGACCCTCGCCCTCGGCGTCCACGATCACCAGCTGACCGGCCTTGAGCTCGCCGAACAGGATCTTCTCGGACAGGGCGTCCTCGATCTCCCGCTGGATGGCGCGGCGCAGCGGCCGTGCACCCAGGACCGGGTCGTAGCCCTTCTCCGAGAGCAGCGTCTTGGCCGCGGGCGTGATCTGGATGTCCATGTCCTTGTCCCGCAGGCGCTTGGCCAGCTTGGCGATCATCAGGTCGACGATCGCGAAGATCTCGGGCTGGGACAGCTGCGGGAACACGACCACGTCGTCGACGCGGTTGAGGAACTCAGGCCGGAAGTGCTGCTTGAGCTCGTCGTTGACCTTGGACTTCATGCGCTCGTACGACGTCGACAGGTCCCCGCCGGCCTGGAAGCCGGTCATGAGGCCCTTGGCGATGTCCCGGGTGCCGAGGTTCGTGGTCATGATGATGACGGTGTTCTTGAAGTCGACCACGCGGCCCTGCGAGTCGGTCAGGCGACCGTCCTCGAGGATCTGCAGGAGCGAGTTGAAGATGTCCGCGTGCGCCTTCTCGACCTCGTCGAAGAGGACCACGGAGAACGGCTTGCGCCGCACCTTCTCGGTCAGCTGGCCGCCCTCGTCGTACCCGACGTAGCCGGGGGGCGAGCCGAACAGCCGCGAGACCGTGTGCTTCTCCGAGAACTCGGACATGTCGAGCTGGATGAGCGCGTCCTCGTCACCGAACAGGAACTCCGCGAGCGCCTTGGCCAGCTCGGTCTTCCCGACGCCCGTGGGCCCGGCGAAGATGAACGACCCACCGGGACGCTTCGGGTCCTTGAGCCCGGCACGCGTGCGGCGGATGGCCTGCGCGAGCGCCTTGATGGCGGCGTCCTGGCCGACGACCCGCTTGTGCAGGTTCTCCTCCATGTGGAGCAGGCGGCTGGACTCCTCCTCGGTGAGCTTGAACACCGGGATGCCCGTGGCGTTGGCCAGCACCTCGGCGATGAGCTCCTCGTCCACCTCCGCGACCGCGTCGAGGTCGCCGGACTTCCAGGCCTTCTCCTTCTCCACGCGCTTGAGACCGAGCTGCTTCTCGGCGTCGCGGAGACGGGCTGCCTTCTCGAAGTCCTGCTCGTCGATCGCCGACTCCTTGTCGCGGCGCGTCTCGGCGATCTGCTCGTCGAGCTCGCGGAGCTCCGGGGGAGCCGTCATGCGGCGGATGCGCAGGCGGGCGCCGGCCTCGTCGACCAGGTCGATCGCCTTGTCCGGCAGGTAGCGGTCGTTGACGTACCGGTCCGCCAGCGTGGCGGCGGCGACCAGGGCGGCGTCCGTGATGGACACGCGGTGGTGGGCCTCGTACCGGTCGCGCAGACCCTTGAGGATCTCGATCGCGTGCTGCAGGTTGGGCTCGGCCACCTGGATCGGCTGGAAGCGACGCTCCAGGGCCGGGTCCTTCTCGACGTACTTGCGGTACTCGTCGAGCGTGGTGGCACCGATGGTCTGCAGCTCGCCGCGCGCCAGCATCGGCTTGAGGATGCTCGCGGCGTCGATGGCGCCCTCGGCGGCACCGGCCCCGACGAGCGTGTGGATCTCGTCGATGAACAGGATGATGTCGCCGCGCGTGCGGATCTCCTTGAGCACCTTCTTCAGGCGCTCCTCGAAGTCACCGCGGTAGCGGGAGCCCGCCACGAGCGCGCCCAGGTCCAGCGTGTACAGCTGCTTGTCCTTGAGCGTCTCGGGCACGTCGCCGCGCACGATGTCCTGCGCGAGGCCCTCGACGACGGCGGTCTTGCCGACGCCGGGCTCCCCGATGAGGACCGGGTTGTTCTTGGTGCGGCGGGACAGCACCTGCATGACCCGCTCGATCTCCTTCTCGCGACCGATGACCGGGTCGAGCTTGCCGTCGCGCGCAGCCTGCGTGAGGTTGCGGCCGAACTGGTCGAGGACGGCGCTGCCCGAGGGCTGCCCCTCCTGCGGACCGCCGGCGGCGACGGGCTCCTTGCCCTGGTACCCGGAGACGAGCTGGATGACCTGCTGGCGCACACGGTTCAGGTCCGCGCCCAGCTTGTTGAGGACCTGGGCGGCGACGCCCTCGCCCTCACGGATGAGGCCGAGCAGGATGTGCTCGGTCCCGATGTAGTTGTGGCCCAGCTGCAGCGCCTCGCGCAGCGACAGCTCGAGCACCTTCTTGGCGCGCGGGGTGAAGGGGATGTGGCCCGACGGAGCCTGCTGGCCCTCGCCGATGATCTCCTGCACCTGGGCGCGGACGGCCTCGAGCGAGATGCCGAGCGACTCGAGAGCCTTGGCAGCGACACCTTCACCCTCGTGGATCAGTCCCAGGAGGATGTGTTCGGTGCCGATGTAGTTGTGGTTGAGCATCCGTGCCTCTTCTTGGGCAAGGACGACCACGCGACGGGCTCGGTCCGTGAATCTCTCGAACATGTGCACTCCTCACGAGCTGCGTGCCGGCTCCCCTGGCTGGCGCACCGGGGGACGACGGGGCGGCGTTGTTCGATGCTAACGGCGGGCAGGTGCCCTCACTGCCCGTGTTCGCCGCAGGCGTGACGACGACCCCCGGTTGCCCGGAGGCATGGATCGCCCGAGCGGCCGGGTCTAGCGTCGATGTGCCCGATGGGCGTCCCGGGCGAGCAGGGGCGACGACGCCTCGGCCACCCGAACCCGCACGACTCCCGGTTGTCCTCGAGGGGAGGGGTCCTATGGGTCCCCGACGAATGACTGCTCTGCTCGCAGCACTTCTCCTGCTGGTGCTCACGCCGACGACGGCGAGTGCGCACCGGCCCACTCCCGACCGGGAGCCCCGGCTCCTCGTCGGTGGCCTGTCCGGCGGGTTCGGGAGCACGGTCGGCCCCGACGGCGCGCTCTACGTGACCGAGCAGGGGGGCGGCGAGGTCTCCCGGATCGATCCGCGCACCGGCGCCGTCTCGCTGCTCGCCAGCGGCCTGCCGACGAACAACGGCACCGGCGTGACGGACGTGGCCTTCGTCGGTCGCACGGCCTACGTGCTGACCACGTTCGTCACCCCCGAGGTCGGGGGCACCGGGGTCAACGGCGTCTTCCGGGTGGACGGCCCCACCAGCTTCACCCTCGTGGCCGACCTCGGAGCGTGGGCTGCTGCGCACCCCCCAGCCAGCTCGTTCTTCGTCAAGACGGGCGTGCAGTACGCGTTCGAGGCGTACAAGGACGGCTTCCTCGTCACCGACGGCCACCACAACCGCGTCTACCGGGTGGGCCTCGACGGCTCGATCGCGGTCCAGATCGCCTTCGAGAACGTGGTGCCGACCGGCCTCGACGTCGTCGGCGCGCGCGCCTACCTGGCGCAGTCCGGACCGGTCCCGCACCTGCCGCAGGACGGCAAGATCGTCACGTTCGGCCCCCGGTCCACGGAGGCGAGGCAGGTCGCGTCCGGCGGGCCGCTGATGCTCGACGTCCAGGCCGGCCACGGGCACCGGCTGTACGCGCTGGCACAGGGCACCTGGCCGCTGGGCGGTCCCGAGGGCTCGCCGGCGGCGCCGGACACGGGCCTGCTGTACGAGGTCGGTCGGCACGGGTCGCTCGAGGTCGTCGCCGACGGGCTCGACCAGCCGGTCTCGTTCCAGGTCATCCGCGGCACGGCCTACGTCGTCACGCTCGGCGGCGAGGTGTGGACCGTCGACCTGGGCGGGAGGCACGGCCACCACTGAGTGCACCCGCGAGGGGTCGGGCGGTGCCGCCCGGCCCCTCGTCGTGCGCTCAGGAGGGATGCACGATCACCCACGTGGCCACGGTCACGGCGTCGCTCTGGTTGCTCAGCCGGTGCGGGGTGCCGCACGCGTAGGAGACGGTGTCGCCGGCGCGGACCACCACGCGCTCGTCAGGGAAGTCGATGGTCAGCTCCCCCTGCGTCACGGTGCCGATCTCGTAGCCGACGTGCGTGAGCAGCTCGTTCTGCTCCGCCCCCGTGGAGCCCGGCGGGTAGGTGGACTCGAAGAAGTCGACGTCGCGCGCGGGCCCCGGTGACAGACGGCGGAACACCACGCCCCCGGCCAGCCGGACCACCTCGGCCTCGACCGCCCGCCGGACCACGTAGCCGCCGGCGACCGGCTGCGGCGCGGTCAGCGAGGGCCCCCCGAACACGTCCACGAGGCTGGCGTCGAGGGCCGTGACGAGCGCGAAGAGGCGGTTCACCGACGGGCGCAGCACCCCGCGCTCGATCTGCGAGACCGCGCTGGTGGAGACGCCCACGCGTCGGCCGACCTCGCGCAGGGTCAGCCCGCGGTCCTCCCGCAGCTGGCGCAGCCGCGCGCCGAGCTGCTCGGAGTCGAACGCGTCGAGCAGCCTGCCCGCCTCGTCGACCGCTGTCACAGCGCACCCTCCGTCACGACTCACGCATGAAGCCCAAAGTTCACAGACCGGAAACCGGCGCAGGGTTGTGAAGCAATAGATTCACAACCGTTCAGTCATCGCTTCACCGTACGGGATGCCCATCGCCCCTGGCCAGGGACGCACCGACCCCCACCCCACCCGCGTGAGGACCACCATGAACCCTGGACAGCCCGACACCACAGAGCTGCCGAACGACGTCGTCGAGGCCGCCGGCCTGCCCCCGGGCGCCGGCACCATCCAACCCGGCTACGACCCCCGGCTCACCAACGAGGACCTGGCCCCGCTGAAGAAGCAGACCTGGTCGTCGTACAACATCTTCGCGTTCTGGATGTCCGACGTGCACAGCGTCGGCGGCTACGTCACGGCCGGCAGCCTGTTCGCGCTCGGCATCGCCAGCTGGCAGGTGCTCGTCGCGCTCATCGTCGGCATCGTCATCGTCCAGGTGTTCTGCAACCTCGTCGCCAAGCCGAGCCAGAAGACCGGCGTGCCCTACCCGGTGATCAACCGCGCGGTGTTCGGCGTGCTGGGCGCCAACATCCCGGCCATCATCCGCGGGCTCATCGCGGTGGCCTGGTACGGCGTGCAGACCTTCCTGGCGGCCGAGGCGCTCAACATCATCTTCCTCAAGTTCGTCCCCGGCTCCGAGGCCCTGCTCGACACCTCGTTCGTCGGCCTGTCGACGCTCGGCTGGATCTCCTACGCGATCCTCTGGGTGGCCCAGGCCGCGCTGTTCTGGACCGGCATGGAGACCATCCGCCGGTTCATCGACTGGGCCGGTCCGGCGGTGTACGTCGTGATGATCCTGCTGGCGGTCTACCTGGTGTCCGAGGCGGGGTGGAGCAACATCTCGCTCAACCTGTCGTCGGGGCCGCCCATGGGGTTCTGGGCCTCGATCCCGGTGATGCTGGGCGCGATCGCGCTGGTCGTGTCCTACTTCTCCGGGCCGATGCTGAACTTCGGGGACTTCGCCCGGTACGGCAAGAGCTTCACGGCCGTGAAGAAGGGGAACTTCCTCGGGCTGCCGGTGAACTTCCTGTTCTTCTCGCTGCTCACCGTCATCTGCGCGTCGGCCACCGTCCCGGTGTTCGGCGAGCTCATCACGGACCCCATCCACACGGTGGAGCGCATCGACACCCCGTTCGCGATCCTGCTGGGCGGCCTGACGTTCGTGACCGCGACGGTCGGCATCAACATCGTCGCCAACTTCATCTCACCCGCGTTCGACTTCTCCAACGTCTCCCCGCAGAAGATCAGCTGGCGCATGGGCGGCATGATCGCCGCCGTCGGCTCGGTGCTCCTGACCCCGTGGAACTGGTACTCCAACGCGACCGCGATCCACTACACGCTCGGCGTGCTGGGTGCCCTGATCGGTCCGCTGTTCGGCATCCTCATCGCCGGCTACTACGTGATCGGCAGGCAGCGGGTGCACGTGGACGACATGTTCACCATGTCGACCACCGGGAAGTACTGGTACTCGGGCGGCTACAACCGCAACGCGGTGGCCACGGTCATCTCGGCCGGGCTGGTGTCGGTGGCGGCCGCGGTGCTGCCCAAGGCGTTCGCGGACATGGGCGCGTTCGACGTCACCTGGGTGGCCAGCTACAGCTGGTTCATCGGCTGCGGGCTCGGGTACGCGATCTTCGTGTTCCTCGAGCGTCGCAACCCCCAGATCCCGCTGCTGGACGCGTCCGACGAGCACGTGTCGGACGGGACCGTGACGGAGCGCACCGGCGCGGGCGTGACGGTCTGAGCATGCACATCCGGGTCATCAACCCCAACACCACCCGGGCGATGACCGACCTGGTCGGTCGGTCCGCCCGGGTGGTGGCGGCCCCGGGCACGCTCGTCGACGCCGTCCAGCCGACCATGGGGCCGGCGTCGATCGAGAGCCACTACGAGGAGGCGCTGGCCGTCCCAGGGCTGCTGGAGCAGGTCGCGCTCGGGGAGGCCGAGGGGGTCGACGCCTACGTGGTCGCGTGCTTCGGGGACCCGGGTCTCGACGCCGCCCGCGAGCTGGCGCACGGTCCCGTGATCGGGATCGCCGAGGCCGCGATGCACGTCGCGGCCCTGGTCGGCCGTCGGTTCAGCGTGGTCACCACGCTGGGCCGCACCCGCGCCCGCGCCCGCGAGCTGGCGGACCGGTACGGGTTCCGCGACGCGTGCGTCGCGGTGCGCGCCTGCGAGATCCCGGTGCTCGCGCTGGAGGACCCGGGCGCGCAGAGACGCCTCACCGACGAGTGCCGCCGCGCGGTCGAGCAAGACGGGGCCGACGCGATCGTGCTGGGCTGCGCCGGGATGGCGTCGCTGTGCGCGGCGATCGCCGACGAGGTCGGGGTCCCGGTCGTCGACGGCGTGGCCGCGGGGACCGTGCTCGCCCAGTCGCTGGTCACCCTCGGACTGCGGCCGGGGGCGGCCGGGGAGTATGCGTCGCCACCGCCGAAGCCGATGTCCGGGCTGCTGGCGGGTTTCGAGATCCACGCCGCCGTGCGCGTGCCCGTAGCCTGACGCACCAGACGACCACCCGGGAGCCGCCATGACCGTGCCTGACCTCGTGGTCCGCGCCGCGCGCGCCTGGGTGGACGGAGCGTGGCGGCCCGCGCAGGTCGCCGTGACCGACGGGCGGATCACCGCGCTCGACGGACCGGTGCCGGACGGTGTCCCGGTCGTCGGGCTCGCCGACGACGAGGTCCTGCTCCCGGGCCTGGTCGACAGCCACGTGCACGTCAACGAGCCCGGCCGCACCGCGTGGGAGGGGTTCACGTCGGCGACGCGTGCCGCCGCGGCGGGCGGGGTGACGACGCTCGTCGACATGCCGCTCAACTCGATCCCGCCCACCACGACGGTCCGCGCGCTCGACGCCAAGCGGGTCGCGACCGCGCGCAAGCTCACCGTGGACGTCGCGTTCTGGGGCGGGGCGGTACCCGACAACCTGGGCTCGCTCGCACCCCTGCACGCCGCGGGGGTCCGCGGGTTCAAGGCGTTCCTCACCCCGTCGGGCGTCGACGAGTTCGGGCACCTCGACCCCGCGCAGCTGGAGGCCGCGCTGGCGGAGGTGGCCACGCTCGGCAGCGTGCTCGTCGTGCACGCGGAGGACCCGGCGGACCTGCACGGCGACGGCCCGCTGGGCGAGCAGTACGCCGACTTCCTGGCCAGCCGGCCGGCGGTGAGCGAGCGGCACGCGATCGCCCGGGTGATCGACGCGATGCGACGCACCGGCGCCCGCGCGCACGTCCTGCACCTGTCCGACGCCGGCTCGCTCGACCTGGTCCGGTCGGCCCGGGCCGAGGGCCTGCCGCTGACCGTCGAGACCTGCCCGCACTACCTGGCGCTGCGGGCGCAGGACGTGCCGGCCGCCGCGACGCAGTTCAAGTGCTGCCCGCCCATCCGCGACGCCGCCAACCAGGACCTGCTCTGGGCGGCGGTGCTGGACGGGACGATCGACGCGATCGTCTCCGACCACTCGCCGTCCACCCCGGACCTGAAGAACACCGACTTCGGGCTGTCCTGGGGCGGCATCGCGGGACTTCAGCTGGGGCTGTCCGTGGTGTGGACCGAGGCGCGCCGACGCGGGATCGCCCTGGACGCGCTGCTGCCCCTGGTCACCACGGGGCCCGCGCGCATCGCCGGGCTCGACGCGGGCGCCCTGACGGTCGGTGCCCCGGCTCACCTGGTCGCGTTCGCGCCCGACGAGGAGCGCGTGGTCGACGTGCACGCCCTCGAGCACCGCAACCCGGTCTCCCCCTACGACGGCGCCACGCTGGCCGGCGCCGTGCGGACGGTGTGGCTGCACGGGCGGGTCGTCGTCGCGGACGGGCAGGTCACGACGCCGGGCACCGGCCGCGTGCTGCTGCCAGAGGTCGCGCGTGCGTGACCCGTCAGGCCTCGCGGTGCCGGTGCCCGAGCGCCGCGGCCGCCAGCGCCAGCACCCCTGCCACCAGCATCCCCACCCCGACCCCCTGCTCGCCGCCGACCTGCAGCAGCAGCGCCCCGACGCCGGCGCCCACCAGGATCAGCACGACCGCGAGCGCGCGCCGGGCCCAGTTGTCGCCGGTCCCGCCGGCCACCCTGCTGTCCGCCGCGAGCCCGGTCAGGGTGGACGTGACGACCACCGTGGTCACGTCCTTGACGGCCAGGCGGCGCGCGCTCGCGGCCTGCAGCCCCATCGCGACGGCGAGCACCGTGGTCACGACCAGCGCCCACACGGTGCCCTCGACCGGGGGCGCCAGCAGGGCACCCACCCCGAGCCCGACCGCGAGCACCCCGGTCGCCGCGAACGTGGCGCTGGTGCGGTCCGACCAGCCGGCCGGGGCGGTCCGCAGCACCCGCCCGCCGAGCGCCGCACCGGCCAGGAAGCCGGCCAGCGCGAGGGCCGGGCCGGCCACCGGCAGGTCGTCGGCCCCCGCGAGCGCCATGCCGAGGATTACGACGTTGCCGGTCATGTTCGCGGTGAACACCCGGTCCAGGCCCAGGTAGCCGACGGCGTCGACGATGCCCGTGGTGAAGGTCAGTGCCAGCATGAGCACCAGGTGTCGGCGCGCGTCGTCCCAGGTCGTCATCACGGCGTCATCGTGGGGGTGCGGAACCGATGAGTGCAACGTTGCAGCCGGGCGCGGGCAACATCCGTGCAGCCGCCTACCTGCCGTCCACGCCGGCCACGGTCCTGTGGGGCCGGCTGCCCTGCGCCGCCGACGAGCCGGTCCTGCGGATCGAGCCCGGGACCGAGGTGACCATCGACACGGTGAGCCACGAGGGCCTGCTGGACGACCAGTGCAGCGACCCCCTGGCGTACTTCACCGGCCACGGCGTGGACCCGCGGGACGTGCTCGCCGACGCCGTCGAGATCGTCGCCACCCTGACGCGCGACCCCGCGGACGGACCCCACGTGGTGACCGGGCCGATCCACGTCGCGGGCGCGATGCCGGGCGACCTGCTGGCGATCACCGTGCTGGAGACCACCCCACGGGTGCCGTACGGGGTCATCTCCAACCGGCACGGCCGCGGCGCCCTGGCCGGTGAGCTGCCGCGCGGGCCGGGGAACGTGAGCGTGTTCGCGACGGTGCGGGACAACATGGGCTGCCTGCCGGTGGTCGAGGGCGGCGAGCGCGTGATCGAGTTCCCCCTCGCACCCTTCCTCGGGATCATGGGCGTCGCGGTGGCCGGCGACGAGCGGCCGCACTCGGTGCCTCCGGGCGCGCACGGCGGGAACATCGACATCAACCTGCTCCAGGTGGGCTCCACGCTGTACCTGCCCGTGCAGGTGCCGGGTGCGCTCGCCTACGTGGGCGACCCGCACTTCGCGCAGGGGGACGGCGAGGTGGCGCTCACCGCGCTGGAGGCCTCGCTGCGAGTCACGCTGCGGTTCGACGTGGTGCCCGCCGCCGAGGCGGTCGCGCGGTTCGGGCTGCTGGACGGACCGCTCGTCGAGACGCCCGAGTACCTGGTGCCGACCGGCCTCGACCGCGACCTGGACGAGGCCCTGCGCCGGTGCGTGCGGGCCGCGCTCGCACTGCTGCAGGCGCGCTGGGGTCTCGACGAGCACCTGGCGTACGCGTACCTGTCCGCCGCCGCCGACTTCGACATCTCGCAGGTGGTCGATCAGGTGTGCGGGGTCCACGCCCGCATCCGCGTGGCGGACTTCGACCGGGTGGCCCGATGAGCCTGCCCGCGGACCTGCAGGAGGCGTTCGACGCCTACGAGCGCGCGCTCGCGACCGACGACGTCGCGGCCCTGGACGACGCGTTCGCGCCCGGCCCGCTGACGCTCCGCGGCGACGGCGACGGGCTGCTCGTGGGGCACGACGCCATCAGCGCGTTCCGCGGCACGCGCGGCGGCATCACCCCCCGCGTCCTGGACAGGGTCGAGTTCCGGCGGCTGGCCCAGGACTGCTGGCTGATCGTCGCGACCTCGCGATTCGAGGGCGGCGGCACCGGGCTGCAGACGCAGGTGTGGCAGCTCTCCGAGGGCCGGTGGCGCATCACCGCCGCGCACGTGACCGGCCGCACGCGGAGCTTCGACACGTCCGTGTGGCGCACGGTCGGCGACCCGCTCTACCAGGGGGCGTTCGAGGGGCCCCTGCTCGGGCTGCGCGTGGCGGTCAAGGACGTCTTCGCCGTCCGCGGCTACCGGGTGGGCGCCGGCAACCCGACGTGGCTGCGCGAGGCCGCCCGCGAGCGCGAGCACGCGCCCGCGGTGCTCGACCTGCTCAAGGGTGGTGCGTCGGTCCGCGGCCTGGCCCGCACCGACGAGCTGGCCTACTCCCTCGCGGGCGCCAACCCGCACTACGGCACCCCGGCCAACGGCGCCGTGC
>NZ_CAURTV010000042.1:0-26466 GCF_963527515.1 uncultured Cellulomonas sp.
GCGGCGAGCCAGCCCGCGACGAGCCGTCGGGCGGCCCGGGTGTCGGCGCCCTCCGGGTGCAGGGGGCGGCCCCGGTCGCTGTCCCGCCACCCCGCGTAGCGGGCGGCGTGCCCGAGCGCGACCGCGGCGTCCTCGGGGGTGCTGTAGGCGGGGACGGTCCACTCCTTGCCGTCGTCGTCGGCGGCCGTGAGCTGCGGCGTGATGCCGTGCAGGTCGTAGATGCACGCCACGGTCGTGCGCCGCGAACGTGCGGCGGCCCGGGCGACCGCCTCCGGCAGCACCTCGTCCGGTTCCCCCACCATGGGGATCCGGACCACGACCGCGACGTCGCTGTCCGGGTCGGCGTACAGCGCGTCGACGGCCGCACCGACCTGGTCCGGTGACGCGTCCTCCGGCAGCAGCTGGACGTGCCCGCTGACCACCAGGCCGGCGGCTGCGGCGGCCTCGGCGACGAGGGCCGCGACGGAGGCGGAGCTGGCCAGGATCGCGGTCCGTCGACCGGTCGGCAGCGGCTGGTGCGCGAGCACCTGCGCGACGTCGAGCATCTGGTGGGTGTTCTCCACCCGCACCACACCGGACTGCCGCAGCATCTCGGCCAGGGTGCGCGGCGGCGCGTGCGTCGGGCGGACCGCGTGGCCGGGCGGGACCACCTGCCCGGACCGTCCGGCGGTCACGACGATCACCGGCTTGGTCAGCGACAGCCGCCGGGCCACGCGGGAGAACTTGCGGGGGTTGCCCAACGACTCCAGGTAGAGGCCGACGACGTCGGTGCGGTCGTCGTCCGCCCAGAACTGCATGAGGTCGTTGCCCGAGACGTCGGCCCGGTGCCCCGCGGACACGAACTGCGACAGGCCGATACCCCGGCGCCGGACCCCGGCCAGCAGCGCGACGGAGAGCGGGGCGGACTGGCAGAACAGCCCGACGCGACCGGCTGCGGGGGGCGTCCGCGCGAGCGAGGCGTTGAGCTGAAGGCCCCCGTCGCGCGCCGAGAGGATGCCGTAGGAACCCGGTCCCACCACGCGCATCCCGGCCCCGTGCGCGGCCCGCAGCAGCGCGCGCTGGCGGTCCAGGCCGTCCGGCCCCTCCTCGGCGAACCCCGCGCTGAGCAGCACCACGCCGTGCACGCCCAGCCGTGCGAGTCCGCGGACGACGTCCGTCGCCTGGTCGGCGGGGACGGCGACGACGGCCAGCTCGGCGCTGCCGGGCACGTCCGCGAGCCGCGCGTGCACGGGCAGGGCCGGGTCACCGGGCACCCCCACGGCGTGCACCACGACCGACGGGTCCGCCACGAGGAGGTCGGCGAGCACCCGCGACGCCAGGCGGCCGGCGAACGTCTCCCCCGCGTCCACCCCGGGGCCGACGACGACGACCGAACCGGCGTTCAGCAGCCCCCGCATCGACCGCGCCTCGGCTCGGTGCTCACGGTCGGCCATCACGGCCAGCGACCGGTCCGTCGGGTCGATGCCGAACCCGACCGCGACGATCCCGTCCTCGGTGCGCTGCCGCACCTCGTACCCCGCGTCCTTGAACACGGAGATCATGCGCCCGTTCTGCGGCAGCACCTCGGCGACGAACCGGCGGACCCCGCGCTCGCGGGCCGCTGCGGCGAGGTGCTCGAGCAGCACGGAGCCCAGGCCGCGTCCCTGGTGGGCGTCGGCGATGTTGAACGCCACCTCCGCCTCGTCGGTGCCGATGCGGTCGTACCGCGCGACGCCGATGATCTGGTCGGCGGCGTCGGGCTCGGCCCCGGTCAAGACCGCCACGAGGGCGACCCGGTCGACGTGGTCGACGTTCACCAGCCGCTCGAGGTCCCGGTCCGACAGCCGGTCGAGCGGCGCGAAGAACCGCATGTACGTCGACCTCTCGGACTGGCCGACGTGGAACGCCTGCAGCGCGTCGGCGTCGTCGGGACGCAGGGGCCGCACGTGCGTGGTCGACCCGTCGTGCAGCACCACGTCGGCCTCCCACGTGGACGGGTACGCGCGACCCGGTCTCGGGGGGCCGTCAGCCGTGACGTCTGCCATGAGCGTCACGGTAGTGCGGCCGGCCGTCCCGCGGGGCCTCGGACCAGCGCGCCGCGTGCCGTCCCACCGCCGCGACGGTCCACAATGGTCGCCGCACCGCCGTCCGGACCCGAGGAGCAGCACCCATGGCGCGTCGCCCTGCGACCCCCGACCTCCCGCCCGAGGACCTCGTCGAGCGCATCGTCGACATCGACGTCGCGACCGAGATGGAGGGCTCGTTCCTCGAGTACGCCTACTCCGTCATCTACTCGCGCGCCCTGCCCGACGCCCGTGACGGGCTCAAGCCCGTGCAGCGCCGGATCCTCTACCAGATGTCGGACATGGGACTGCGCCCGGACCGGCCGTACGTGAAGTCCGCGCGTGTGGTCGGCGAGGTCATGGGCAAGCTCCACCCGCACGGCGACACGGCGATCTACGACGCGATGGTGCGCCTGGCCCAGCCGTTCTCCCTGCGCCTGCCCCTGGTGGACGGCCACGGCAACTTCGGCTCGCTGGACGACGGCCCGGCCGCCCCCCGGTACACCGAGGCGCGCATGGCGCCGGCCGCGCTCGCCATGACGACCGGGCTCGACGAGGACGTCGTCGACCTCGTGCCCAACTACGACAACAAGCTCACCCAGCCCGAGGTGCTCCCCGCCGCCATCCCGAACCTGCTGGTCAACGGCGCGGCCGGCATCGCGGTGGGCATGGCGACCAACATGGCGCCGCACAACCTGGTGGAGGTGGTCGCCGCCGCACGTCACCTGGTGCTGCACCCGGAAGCCACCCTCGAGGACCTCCTGCGCTTCGTGCCGGGTCCCGACCTGCCGTCCGGCGGCAAGATCGTCGGCCTGGAGGGTGTCCGGGAGGCCTACCGCACCGGACGCGGCGCCTTCCGCACGCGCGCCACGGCCCGGATCGAGAACGTCACGGCCAAGCGCAAGGGCATCGTCATCACCGAGCTGCCGTACACGGTGGGCCCGGAGAAGGTGATCGAGAAGATCAAGGAGGGTGTCCAGAGCAAGAAGCTCTCAGGCATCTCCGACGCCATCGACCTCACCGACCGGTCGCACGGCCTGCGCCTGGTCATCGAGATCAAGACCGGCTTCCACCCCGAGGCCGTGCTGGAGCAGCTCTACCGCTACACCCCGCTCGAGGACTCCTTCTCCATCAACAACGTCGCCCTGGTGGACGGTCAGCCGCGCACGCTGGGCCTGCGCGAGCTGCTGGTGGTCTGGGTCGAGCACCGGATCGTCGTGGTCCGCCGCCGGTCGCAGTTCCGGCTGGCCAAGCGGCTGGAGCGGCTCCACCTGGTGGAGGGCCTGCTGGTCGCGATCCTCGACATCGACGAGGTCATCCAGGTCATCCGGACGTCCGACGACGCCGACACCGCGCGCGCCCGGCTGCGCAGCGTCTTCGACCTGTCCGAGCCCCAGGCCGAGTACATCCTCGAGCTGCGCCTGCGCCGGCTCACCAGGTTCTCCCGCATCGAGCTCGAGAAGGAGCAGCAGCAGCTGGCCGAGGAGATCGCGGAGCTGCGCGAGATCCTGGCCGACGAGGCCCGGCTGCGCGCCCTGGTCTCGCTGGAGATGGCCGAGGTGGCCGCCACCTACGGCACTCCCCGCCGCACGATCCTGCTCGAGTCGGCCGGGGGCACGTCGATCACCGGCGCTCCCGCGGCACGAGGCGCGGCGGCGCCGCTCGAGATCGCGGACACCCCCTGCTGGGTGCTGATGTCGGGCACCGGCCTGCTCGCCCGCACCGCGTCGGACGACCTGCCCGCGCGCGTCGAGGGCGGCCGCCGCGCCAAGCACGACGTCGTGTCCGCGACCGTCGCGACGACCGCGCGCGCCGAGATCGGCGTGGTCACGTCGCAGGGCCGGATCGTGCGCGTCTCGGTGCTGGACCTGCCCGCGCTCCCGCCGACCGACGGCACGCCCACGCTCTCGGGCGGCGTCCCCCTCGGCGAGGTGGTGACCCTGCTGCCGCGCGAGCGCGTGGTCGGCCTCGCCTCGCTGGCGACCGACGCACCGACGCTCGCGATCGCCACGGCGCAGGGCACCGTGAAGCGCGTGACCTCCGGCGACGTGCCGGGCAACCGGGACGCGTGGGAGGCGATCGCGCTGAGGGACGGCGACGAGGTGGTCGGTGCCGCGGCCGTGTCCGACACGGACGAGCTCGTCCTGCTGGCCTCCGACGCCTCCCTGCTGCACTTCCCCGCGTCGGCCGTCCGGCCGCAGGGGCGCGCCGCCGGGGGCATGGCGGGCATCAAGCTGGCCGCCGGGCACCGGGTGGTCGCGTTCGGCGCCGTCGCGGCCGACGCGGTGGACCGCGCGGTCGTCGTGACCGTGGCCGGTGCGTCCGGGGCGCTCCCGGGCACCCAGGCCGGGTCCGCGAAGGTCACCCCGTTCGAGGTCTACCCCGGCAAGGGTCGCGCGACCGGTGGTGTGCGGTCGCACCGGTTCCTCCGCAACGAGGACACGCTCCTGCTCGGCTGGGTCGGCGCCGCGCCGGCCTGGGCCACCGGGTCCGCCGGCCAGCCGGTCGAGCTGCCCCCGGTCGATCCTCGTCGGGACATGTCCGGCACCGCGCTGGCGGCACCGGTGCACGCCGTCGGCTGACCGGCGGCGCCGTCAGACCAGGGCGACGACGTTGTCCGGGACCGGCGGGCGCTGGACGTTGCTGCGGACGGCGGTCCGCGGTTGCGGGGCGTGCCGCTCGGCCGCGCTCCGGCGCACCACGGCGGCGGCGAGCAGGCCCTGCCCGACCGTGTAGGTGAGCATCACCCAGAACCCCTGCCCGGCGAGGTCCCAGGCCGGCACGAACTGCTCGAGCGCGATCAGGGCGTCGCTCGCCAGGAACACCGCGCCGCCGACCGCCGCGATCCGGCCCAGCCCGGTGGACAGGATCGCCATCGCGGTGAGCATGCCGCCGTACACGCAGACCGGCACCAGGAGGCGCCCGGCGCCCGGTGCGCACGCGGCGACCAGGGCGGCGAGCACCGCGGCGTACGGCAGGACGAGCAGCGGGTGCCGGTGCACCACGGACCGGCGGACCGCGGGCGCGAACGCCACGACGTAGGCCACCTGCGCGAGCAGGAAGAACCCGACCATGACGAGGAAGGCCGCGCCGTCGCCGACCAGCGACGGGACCAGGTCACCGAGCCACGAGAACCCGAGCGCCACGAGCACCCAACTCACCAGGTGCCCGCGCGGCCACCGCGTGGCGGTCAGCACGACCGCGGCGAGGGCCGGCATGAGGGTCCACTGGCTCACCTGCTCGAGCACGCCCGCACCGGCCAGCTGGGCGACCAGGTGCACGAGCACGAGCACGACGAGCACCGCGACCCACGCGCGCGCGGCCCTGGACAGCATGCGTCCCACGATGACCTCCTCGAAGCCGGACGCCCTCGTCCGACGACAGAAACGGCCGGACGTCGTCGTCCCGCCGCGCCGATGCTAACGCGGCGGGGCGCTGCGTCACGTCGTGACGGTTCAGAGCTCGATGCTCAACATCGTCGAGCTGTGGAACACGGCGTACCCCAGGCCCTCGTACAGCCGGTGCGCGCCGGACTGGTTGGCGGTGTCGACGCCGAGCTCGGCCATGTCCATCCCGTCGGCGCGGTAGGCCGCCATCACCGTCGCGAGCAGCGCCGGGGCGAGCCGTCGGCCGCGCCATGCGCGCCGCACGCCGAGGAGGTCGGTGTAGCCGGCCTTGTAGCCGATCACGGGCCAGTCGTGCTCGTACCGCCCCGACAGCAGGTACCCCGCCACCTCACCCGTCGCGTCGTCCACGGCCACGAAGCTCCACGCCGGGGCGAACATGCTGCGGCCCTGCACCCACTCCTCGGCGGTGCGCGGCTCACTCCCCCAGTGGTCCGCGAACGTCTCGTTGTGCGCGCGCCGCACCTGGTCGTCCAGCTCGGTGGTCCACGGCGCGATGCTCAGCCCGTCGGGGACGTCGACCGGGGGCAGCGCGACGTCCAGCGGGCGCCGCATCTCCGCGTAGAACCGCACCGGGGTGAAGCCGCTGGCACGGGCGAGCCGGATCGTAGCCTCGGCCTCGTCCTGCGTGAACACCGCGAGCCTGCCCGGCAGCTCCTTGCCCGACGCCGCCAACAGCTGCCGCCCGCGAGCCGTCTCCCAGGCGAGCAGCTCGCGCCCGATCCCCCGCCCGCGCCACAGCGGGTCGACCGCACCGTCGAGGAACGCCCGGACCACCCGCGCGTCCCCCGGGGGCTGGTTCACCCGCGCGTAGGCGCGGATCACGCCGTCGGCGTCGACCCCCGCCAGCGTGTCGCGGGCGTGGTCCTTCCAGTCGCCGTCGAACTCGTCCTCGACCTCCTCCGCCGACGTCCGGAACGGGGCGGCGTCGGCCTCCTCCACCACGGTGAGCAGCCGCGTGAGCGCGGGCACGTCGGCACGCGTGAGCGCCCGCCAGGTGAGCCCGAACGTGTCGGAAGGCAGCGGGAGCTCGGCGGGAGCGGCGGCGCGCTCGGCGATGGGCGCGAGGTCGGTCGTGGTCACGGCATCCACGATCCCCGCCCGCCGGCCCTTCGGGCAACCGGTTTGCTCAGGCGTCGATGCGGCTGCGGTCCAGGCCCTCGGCACCGGCGACGATGAAGTCCTTGCGCGGGGCGACGTCGGACCCCATGAGCAGCTCGAAGATCTCCTCGGCCCGCTGGGCACCCTCGACGGTCACCCGGCGCAATGTGCGGTGCCGGGGGTCCATCGTCGTCTCCGCCAGCTGGTCGGCGTCCATCTCGCCCAGACCCTTGTAGCGCTGGATGTCGTCCTTGTACCGCTTGCCGGCGCGGTCGAGCTTCTTCAGCGTCGCCGCCAGCTCGGCCTCGGAGTACGTGTAGACGTACTCGTTCTTGCGCCCGCCGCCCCCGATGACCTCGATGCGGTGCAGCGGCGGCACGGCGGCGAAGACCCGACCGGCCTCGACCAGCGGACGCATGTACCGGAACAGCAGGGTGAGCAGCAGGGTCCGGATGTGCGCACCGTCGACGTCGGCGTCGGTCATCAACACGATCTTCCCGTACCGCGCGGCCTCGAGGTCGAACGAGCGGCCCGACCCGGCGCCGACCACCTGGATGATCGCGGCGCACTCGGCGTTCTTCAGCATGTCCGTGATGGACGCCTTCTGGACGTTCAGGATCTTGCCGCGGATGGGCAGCAGCGCCTGGAAGTCGGAGCTGCGCGCCAGCTTGGCGGTGCCGAGCGCGCTGTCACCCTCCACGATGAACAGCTCGCTGCGCCCGACGTCGTCGCTGCGGCAGTCGGCCAGCTTGGCGGGCAGCGAGGACGTCTCCAGGGCGTTCTTGCGCCGGGAGATCTCCTTCTGCTTGCGCGCGGACAACCGGGCGCGCATCTCCCCGACCACCTTGTCCAGCAGCAGGGAGGAGTGCGCCTTGTGGTCACGCTTGGGTGAGGTGAAGATCGCGCCGAGCTCGGTGTCGATCACCTTGGCGACGATCGCGCGGACCGGCCCGGTGCCCAGCACCTCCTTGGTCTGCCCCTCGAACTGCGGCTCGGCCAGCCGGACGGTGACCACGGCGGTCATGCCCGCCAGCACGTCCTCCTTCTCGATCCGCTCCGAGGTGTCCCGGGCGGAGATCTTCAGCCGCCGCGCGTTGGCGTCGACCGCCTTGCGCAGGGTGCGCAGCAGCCCGGCCTCGAAGCCGGCCAGGTGCGTGCCGCCCTTGGGCGTGGAGATGATGTTGACGAAGCTGCGGACCTCGGTCTCGTACCCCGTGCCCCAGCGCATGGCGACGTCGACCTCGCAGGTCCGGGACACCTCCTGCGCGGTCATGTGCCCGCGGTCGTCGAGCACCGGGACCGTCTCGGTGAACGTGCCGGACCCCGTGAGGTGCCAGGTGTCGGTGACGGCGGTGTCCGGTGCCAGGTGGTCGACGAAGTCCACGACGCCGCCGCTGTGCAGGAACGTCTCCTCGTGCGGCCCGTCGGCGCCCGGCGTCCCCGGGATGCCGCGCTCGTCGCGCACGGTCAGCGTGAGGCCGGGCACCAGGAAGCTGGTCTGGCGGGCGCGGGTGACCAGCTCGTCGTAGGCGAAGACGGCCGTCTTGGGGAAGATCTGCGGGTCGGCCCAGTACCGCACGCGGGTGCCGGTGCGTGCCTTGGCGACCTTGCCGCCCACCTCGAGCTCGGAGCCGGAGACGAACGGCTCGAACGGGTTGTCCGGGCCGATGCCCGCGCGGTCGTCGAACGTGCCGGGCTCGCCGCGGTGGAACGTCATGCGGTGCGTCCGACCGCCACGGTCCACCTCGACGTCGAGGCGGGCGGACAGGGCGTTGACCACCGACGCACCCACGCCGTGCAGGCCGCCGGAGGCACCGTAGGAGCCGCCCCCGAACTTGCCACCCGCGTGCAGCTTGGTGAACACGACCTCGACGCCGGTCAGCCCGGTCTTCGGCTCGATGTCCACGGGGATGCCGCGGGCGTTGTCCCGCACCTCGACGGAGGAGTCCGCGTGCAGCACGACCTCGATGCGGTCGCCGTGCCCGCCCAGGGCCTCGTCGACCGAGTTGTCGATGATCTCCCAGAGGCAGTGCATGAGGCCGCGGCTGTCCGTGGTGCCGATGTACATGCCGGGGCGCTTGCGTACCGCCTCGAGCCCCTCCAGCACCGACAGGTGCCGGGCGGTGTAGCCGGACTGCGAAGAGGTCGTCGTCACGGGGCGATGGTAGTCGTCGGGTCCCACCGTCCGGCCGCACCGTGCCGCAGGGCACGGGCGTGTTGCGGGCCGGTTACGGTCCACTACGCGGTGAGCGAACCACCCGCCCCCGGTGCGATGGATCCGGGATCGAGATGGTTGTATGGGTCTGTGAACGGGACCATGACGCATCCACTGACCGCGGCCGATCGCTGCGACCGCTGCGGCGCCCAGGCCTATGTCCGAGTTGTCCTCCCCGTGGGAGAGCTGCTCTTCTGCGCGCACCACGCACGCGAGCACGCCCCCAAGTTCGCCGAGCTGGCGACCCACGTGCAGGACGAGACCGACCGTCTGCTGGCGGAGCACGGAGCAGGCGCCGGCGCCGCGAGCTGACGGCGGCGGACCGACACCCGACCTACGACGAGGCCCGGACCTGATGGTCCGGGCCTCGTCGCGTCACGCCAGGTTGGTCATCACCCACGGTGGGCCACGACTGTCAGAACGACAGAACCCCGCCCCACCGGAGTGGGACGGGGTTCTGCTCGGGAGCGGTCAGTCCAGGTAGTCGCGCAGCACCTGCGAGCGCGACGGGTGCCGGAGCTTCGACATGGTCTTGGACTCGATCTGCCGGATGCGCTCGCGCGTCACGCCGTAGACCTTGCCGATCTCGTCGAGCGTCTTCGGCTGGCCGTCGGTCAGCCCGAAGCGCATCGAGACCACGCCGGCCTCGCGCTCGGACAGGGTGTCGAGCACCTGGTGCAGCTGCTCCTGCAGGAGGGTGAAGCTCACGGCGTCCGCGGGGACGACGGCCTCGGAGTCCTCGATGAGGTCACCGAACTCGCTGTCACCGTCCTCGCCAAGCGGCGTGTGCAGCGAGATGGGCTCGCGACCGTACTTCTGGACCTCGACGACCTTCTCCGGGGTCATGTCGAGCTCCTTGGCGAGCTCCTCCGGCGTGGGCTCGCGGCCCAGGTCCTGGAGCATCTGCCGCTGGACGCGGGCGAGCTTGTTGATGACCTCGACCATGTGCACCGGGATGCGGATGGTGCGGGCCTGGTCGGCCATGGCGCGCGTGATGGCCTGCCGGATCCACCAGGTGGCGTACGTCGAGAACTTGTAGCCCTTGGTGTAGTCGAACTTCTCGACCGCGCGGATCAGACCGAGGTTGCCCTCCTGGATCAGGTCCAGGAACAGCATGCCGCGGCCGGTGTAGCGCTTGGCCAGGGAGACGACGAGACGCAGGTTGGCCTCGAGCAGGTGGTTCTTGGCCCGGCGACCGTCGTTGGCGATCCACTCGAGCTCTCGCTTGATCTTGGGCTCCATGGTGATGCCCGCGTTCAGCCGCTCCTCGGCGAACAGGCCGGCCTCGATCCGCTTGGCAAGGTCCACCTCCTGCTCGGCGTTCAGCAGCGCGACCTTGCCGATCTGCTTGAGGTAGTCCTTGACCGGGTCGGCGGTCGCGCCGGCGGTCACCACCTGCTGGGCGGGAGCGTCGTCGTCGTCCGCGTCGGAGTAGACGAAGCCGCTGTCCTCGCTCTCCTCCTCCTTGGCGGCGGGCTTCTTCTCGCCGTCCTCGGTGTCCTCGTCGTCGCTCTCCGTGGCGTCCTCGACGACCTCGACGACCTCCACGGGCTCGACGACGACCTCCTCGATGGCCTCGATGTCGGGCTCGTCACCCTCCACGACCTCGATGTCGACGTCGTCCGCGACTGCGGTCTTGGTGCCGGCGGCCGCCTTCGCGGCGGCGGCCTTGGTGACTGGCTTGGCGGCTGCGGTCTTCGCGGGTGCGGTCTTCGCGGCTGCCGTCTTGGCCCGGGTGGCGGGCTTGGCCGGGGCGGCAGCACCCTCCTCCGGAGTCACGACGGCCTTGGTCGACGGGCGCGCCTTGGCGCTCGTCGCGGCGACGGCTCGGGCGGGGGCGGCGGGCTCGCGCACGCCGATGCCGGCGGTGGACAGGCCGCGGACGACGGCGCGAAGACGCTTGGCGTCCTGGACGTCCGCCTGCTCGCACGCGCTGCGCAGCTCCTCGGCTCCCACGGTGCCGTGGGTGCGCCCGCGCAGGACGAGGTCCTGGAGGGCAGGGTGCTCGAACTCACGCGGAAGAGCGGGATGCGGGGTCTGGGACGACACGAACGACCTTTCGGCAGCGCGACACCCGGAACGGGGCCGGGAAGTAGATGGATATTGTACCGACCCCACGGGCCGCTCGCCGCTACCACGGGCGCGACAACTCCTCCGTCAGCGACGGCGAGAGGGGGATCATGGTGTCCAACGAACGGCGCGGGCCAGAGATTCCCGCTTCCGCGCACGCTCGGCGGGTTTCGCCGACTGAGACGCGGGCCGCCCGTCAGGCGGTCGGCTTCACGGTGAGCACCGGGCACGGTGCGTCGAACAGGACACGCTGCGCGTTGGCGCCGAGGATGAGCTTGCCGACGGGGCTGCGGCGGCGCAGACCCAGGACCACCAGCTGCGCCCCGACCTCCTCCGCCGTCGCGATGAGGTCGTCGGCCACGTCACCCCCGGTCCGCAGCCTCACCTCGTGCTCGACGTCGCCGGACGCCAGCTCCGCGCGGACGCGGTCGAGCTCCTCCTCGAGGGCGCGACGCTGCTCCTCCGGCTCGTCGGGCCGTGCGCTCACCACGACCACGACGCCGGTGTGGCGCTGCCGCGCCTCCTCGATCGCCGCCGCGAGAGCCGCCCGACCTTCCGGAGTGGCCAGATAGCCGACCACGATGCCCATCGGTCCTCCCCTCGTCACGCGCGGCAACACCGCCGTGTCCGTGACGCTACCGGAGCGGGCGGGCCGGGACGACCGCTCCGGCCGGATCTCCTCGCAGGTCAGTCGGCGTGCCGCACCCAGCCGGGCGGGATCGCGGCACCCAGGGCGTCGTCCAGCAGCTCGGCGAGCCGGTAGCCCGGTTCGGCGTCGAGCGCGCCGTCGAGCAGGATGCGGGACCGCGCCCCGTCCCCGCGCCACCACGCCAGCAGCGCGAGCAGGGTCAACGCCGGCGCCTGCGCCCCGGTCCTGCCCCGGGCGACCACCTCCTCGAGGACGGCCTCGTGCACGGCCGTCGCGCGCACCGGTGGGACCACCCCCCGGCGCGGGTCGATGATCATGCCCATCGCGACCCCGAGCGCCGCGTCGACCTCCGCCGAGGGGTACGCGTGCCGGACGCAGCGCTCGGGCAGGTCACCCGTCCCCGGTACGAGGGCGACCAGCACCCCGTCCCGGACGCGGCGGTCCGCCAGACCCGCCTCCAGCCGTCCCCACGGCGCTCCCCCGGGACGAGCCCCGTCGTCCTCGACCAGCCGGACCGCGGCGCGCCAGGCCGCCAGGGAGTCCTCGCGCCACCGGGACACCGCGTCGGGACCGCGCGAGAGGGCGTCCTCCCACCGGCTCTCCCAGCGGCGACGGACCCGTGCCGCCGACCGCCGGACGTCGGCGGACCGGGGGCGGATCCGGGCGATGTCCTCCCGCGAGTCGGCGACCGCGGAACCGGCCAGCACCAGCGTGGCACCTACCTGCGTGGAGTCCAGGTCGCGCAGGGGCCGGCCGCCGGGCGGGCAGCAGTCGTCCGTGCAGTCGAGGGCGAGGTAGCCCTCCGCGGTGACCACCCAGACCTGCACCTCGCCGAGGGACTCCCCCGCGGCCTCGCGGAAGTGCCGCGCGGCGACGTGCGCCGGCCCGTCCTCACCACGCGGGTCGTGCTCCGTGTAGAGCACGAGGATGCCGCGTCTCGCCACGTCCCTGCCCAGGTGGGCGACGAGCGTCCGAGCCAGCACCGGCCCGTCGGCCTCGTCGGCGAGATGGGGAAGGTCGACGCGGACCACCAGCCCGACGGCGCCCCGCGGCGCGCGCAGGCTGACGGCCACCGCGCTGTCCCGAGGACGGAACCCGAGCCGGTGCGGGACGAGGGCGAGGATCTCCCGGGGTTCGCTCACCCGGAGCGTCGTGGTCTGCATGGCGGCAGCCCATCTGATCCGCGGCCTCACGGACGGCGTGCGGGCGCATGTGTGCACAGAGCCCCCGGTCGGCGGGGGTGTGGGCGTCTCGCGCGCCGGCGGGGGCGGCTAGCCTGTCGCGGTGCCCCGACCCGTCCACCTCTCGGCGCGCGCCCGACCAGGCCTCGTCGCCGCCGCGCTCGTGCTGGCCGCCGGTGCGACCGCTGGGGCGTGCTCGACCAGCGCGCCCGGCCGGCTGGACCCCACCGGCACAGCCGTCGCCACGGTCGCCCCGGCGCCCGCGCCGACCGAGACGCTGCTGCCGGACGACACGGTGGCCACGCACTCGGCCGTCGGTGAGCTCGTCGACGGGTTCCCCGCGGACCTCGTCCCCGTCCCCGACGGCGCCGAGGTCCTGCTGTCGTCGGCCCTGCCGGTCGACGGCACCGACCTGACCCAGGTGAGCCTGAACCTGCGCACCGGCCAGGACGCCGCCGGTCTGCTGGCCGCCGTCCGGGCGCCGTTGGTCGCCGCAGGGTTCACCGAGGGGACGCCCCCCGTGCCGGAGCCGGGGCTCGCCGCGCAGTCGACGTTCTCCCGCGGCGACGGCTCCGAGCTGCTCGTGGTCGGCATCCTCGACCGCGACGACGAGCGCACCCTCACCCTCGGCGGGCGGGTCCGGACGGCCGCGCCGTAGGCTGCCCGGCGTGAGCGCAGCGACACCCTCTCTGGTCGACGTCGAGGACGTCCGGCCCCGCATCGACGCGCTGCTGGCCACGCACGTGCGGCAGCTGCGCACCGTGCTCGACGCGGCGAGCCCCGACGCGGACGTGCTCGCCGACGCCGTGGCCCAGATGCTCACCGGCGGGAAGCGGCTGCGCGCGGCGTTCTGCTACTGGTCATGGCGTGCGCACGGCGGTGTACCGGGCACGCCGGAGGCGGACTCCGTGCTGCGCGTCGGTGCCGCCCTCGAGCTCTTCCAGGCGGCCGCGCTGTTCCACGACGACGTCATGGACGACTCCGACACGCGCCGCGGGTTCCCGGCCGCCCACCGGGCGTTCGCGCGGCTGCACGCCGAGCAGGAGCTCACCGGCGACCCGGAGCGCTACGGGATGTCGGCCGCCATCCTGCTGGGCGACCTCACCCTCATCGCGAGCGAGCAGGAGTTCGCCGGGGCGCTCGCCCTGCAGCCGCTGCCCCGCGCCCAGGGCGCCCGGGCTGTCTTCGACCTCATGCGGACCGAGGTCACGGTCGGGCAGTACCTGGACGTGCTCGCCCAGGCGCTCCCCTGGGGCGACGACCCCGCTGCCGACGAGGTCCGGGCGCGCGAGGTGATCCGCGCGAAGGCGGCCCGGTACAGCGTGGAGCACCCGATCGTGCTCGGTGCCGCGCTCGCCGACGCCGGGGAGGACGACCTGGAGGCGTGCCGCACGCTCGGTCTGCCTCTCGGCGAAGCCTTCCAGCTCCGCGACGACCTGCTCGGGGTCTTCGGCGACCCCCGGACCACCGGCAAGCCCGCCGGCGACGACCTGCGCGAGGGCAAGCGGACCGTCCTCACGGCACGCGCGGTCGCCCGGGCTCGCGCCGCGTCCGACGACGTGACCGGGAAGCTCCTGCGCGACAGGCTCGGGGACCGCTCGCTGACCGAGGCCGACGTCGACCTCCTCGCGGCTGCCATCCGGCACACGGGCGCCCCGGACGACGTCGAGACGCTCATCGAGGCGCTGGCCGGCCGGGCGTTCACCCTGATGGACCAGCGCTCGTGGCACGAGCCCGCGCGGTCGCAGCTGATCGGGCTGGCGCACGCGGCGGTCGACCGCCGAGCCTGACCCAGCGTGACCCAGCCTGACCAGTCAGAGCTCGGCGGCCGCCAGGCGTCGGATCTCCGTCTTGCGGCCGGCGCGCAAGGCGTCGATCGGCGTCCCCGGCAGCGCGTCCTGCGGCGTGAAGAGCCACTCGATCGCGGCCTCGTCGGAGAACCCGGCGTCGGACAGCACGGTCAGGGTGCCCTGCAGGGACGCCAGGACGGTCCACGGCTGTCCCGCGTCGGGCTGGCTCGGTTGCGCCGGGTTGGCGAGGTGTCCCGGGACCAGGAAGGCGGCGGGGACGCAGAAGATCCGCGGGTCGCCGCGGCGGACGCCGACGATGCGGCGCTCCTGCACGATCCGACGGACCTTGGACGCATCGAGGCCGAGCCGGTCGGCCACATCAGGGACGGTGAGCCACTCGTCGACCAGCCGGTCGAGGGCATCTGCAGAATCGTTCACCCGACCAGAGTACGCATCCCTGAATTACACCCGCGCAATTCCCTCGCGCGCTTTCCCCTTGTGACTTCTTCAGATACGTTCGAATTCTGTCACTCCAGTCACACGGGCACCACCCGTCACTTTCGCACCATGAGGTAGGCACCATGTCCCAGCACGCCACCGCTCGTCGAGTCGCCACCGGGACCGGCGCGACCCTCGCGCTGGCCGTCGTCGGCGTGACCGCCACCGGGGGTGCCGCGCACGCGGACGACGCCTACACGGTCCGCACCGGGGACACCGTGAGCCACATCGCCGCCCGGACGGGCACGACGGTGACCGCCATCGCCCGTGCCAACGCGCTGGCGGACGCCTCTCGCATCCGTATCGGCCAGGTCCTGAGCATCCCTCGCGGTGCAGCGGCAGCGACCCCCGCTGCACCGGTCGCGGCGCCGGCACCCGCCTCCGCGTCGTACACGGTCGCCTCCGGGGACACCGTCAGCCGCATCGCGGCGAGGTCGGGCACCACCGTGCAGGCGATCGTCGCGGCCAACGGGCTCGACGCCCGCGCCTTCATCCGCGTCGGCCAGACGCTCACCATCCCTGGCTCGGGGTCCCCCGCGGCTGCTCCTGCCCCGGCCGCCGCCGCTCAGGCTGCCGGCTCGGTCTCCCACACGGTCCGCTCCGGTGAGACCGTCAGCTCCATCGCCGCCAAGCACGGTGCCACGGTCGCGGCAGTCGTCGCGGCCAACGGTCTGGACGCCCGCGCGTTCATCCGGATCGGCCAGACGCTCACCGTCCCGGTGGCCGTCGCGGCCCCGGCGGCTGCCACGGTCGGCAACACGTTCGCCGGTCGCACCTACGCCGACTCGGTGGTCGCGGCAGCGAACGCCAACCTCACCACGCTGCGCAGCACGCCGACACCGACCAAGGCGCAGATGCAGGCCAAGGTCGCCGCCACGGCGCGCGCCATGGGCGTCGACCCGGCGCTGGCCCAGGCGGTGGCCTTCCAGGAGTCGGGGTTCGCGCATGCCGTGGTCTCCCCCGCCAACGCCATCGGCACGATGCAGGTCATCCCCACCTCGGGCCAGTGGGCGTCGGACCTGGTGGGCCGTCAGCTCAACCTCGTGGACCCGGACGACAACGTGACGGCGGGCGTCGCCATCCTGCGTTCCCTCGTCGGCAACGCCCCGGACCTGCCCACCGCGATCGCCGGCTACTACCAGGGTGCGTCGTCGGTGAAGAAGAACGGCATGTTCGCGGACACGCGGCGCTACGTCGCCAACGTGCAGACCCACATGACGCGCTTCCGCTGAGGTCGCGCCTGCCGCGCTCGCGGGGCTCCCGACCGTAGACTCCCTGCCGTGGGAGCCACCATCACCGATCCGTTCGTCGGCCGTCTGGTCGACAGCCGGTACGAGGTCGTGTCCCGCATCGCCCGCGGGGGCATGGCCACCGTGTACCTGGCCGTCGACCGACGTCTGGACCGCGACGTCGCGCTCAAGGTGATGCACGCGCACCTGGCGGAGGGCACCTCCGGGTCGGACTTCATCGCGCGGTTCCGCCGCGAGGCGCGCACCGCCGCCCGCCTGACGCACCCCGGCCTGGTCGGCGTGTACGACCAGGGCGTCGACGGCGAGACCAGCTACCTGACGATGGAGTACATCGACGGCTGCAACCTGCGCCGCCACATCGGTGAGCGCGGCGCCCTGACCGTCGCCGACGCGCTGCGCATCGGCGAGAGCGTGCTCGACGCGCTGGCCGCCGCCCACCGGGTCGGCCTGGTGCACCGGGACATCAAGCCCGAGAACGTCCTGCTGGCGTCCGACGGACGTGTGAAGCTCGCGGACTTCGGGCTGGCGCGTGCGGTCACCGAGGTCACCTCCACGACCACCGGCACGGTGCTCGGCACGGTCGCCTACCTGGCCCCGGAGCTGGTCACCCGCGGGCTGAGCGACGCCCGCACCGACGTGTACGCAATCGGCATCCTGCTCTTCGAGATGCTCACCGGCCGGCAACCGTTCACTGGCGAGACGCCCATCCAGGTCGCCTTCCAGCACGTCAACAACGACGTCCCTGCACCCTCCGAGCTGGTCGACTGGCTCCCCATGGAGATCGACGACGCCGTCCGCGCGCTCGCCGCCCGGGACCCTGACGACCGCCCGGTCGACGCCGCCGCCGCCCTTGCCCTCCTGCGCCGCACGCGCGCGGCCCTGGACGAGGAGACGCTCGCGCGGCACGCCGACGTCGCCCCCTCGATCGTGCTGCCCACGGCGACGGACCCGGACGAGACCGACCTGGACGCGGGGATCGACGAGGACGGGTCCGACGGGGCCGACGACGCCCTGCGCCTCGACGAGTCGTCGCCCACCGACCAGGACGAGACCGCCCTCATCGAGACGGGCGACGCCCGCGGCACCACCGTCGCGCTGCCCATCGGGCTCGGCGTGGCCGCCGAGCTGCTCACCGGCCGTCCGCCCGAGCCGAGCCGCAGGCGTCACCCCGTCCGCTGGATCATCCTGCTCGCCGTGCTGGCCGCGCTGGTCGGCGGTGGCACCTGGTGGTACCTGCAGCAGGGGCCGGGTGCCTTCACGACGGTCCCGACGATCATCGGGCAGAGCGAGGACGAGGCGACGGCGATCCTCGCGCGGGCAGGCCTCGGCGCCGACCCGACGTCCGCCTTCGACGGCGAGGCGCCGATCGGCACCGTCTTCGGCACCGATCCCGCGCAGGGGGAGCGCATCCGCAAGGACGGCACGGTCGCGTTCACGGTGTCCCTGGGTCCCGACTACGTGCAGGTGCCCGACGGCGTCGTGGGCAAGCTGCAGGCCGAGGCCGAGGGTGCACTGACCGCGGCCGGTCTCCAGGTGACGTACGCCGAGGCGGAGTACAGCGACTCGGTGCTCAACGCGCTGGTCATCAGCGCCACCCTGCCCGGCGGCGCCCCCGCCGAGCCCGGGGCGCAGGCGGTACGGAACGACACGGTCACGCTCACCGTCTCGAAGGGCCCGGCTCCGGTCGCGATCACCTCGGTGGTCGGGATGACGGTCGCGGACGCGACCGCGGAGCTCGAGACGGACCGCCTCACGCTCGCCCCGACCGAGGTCTTCAGCGACACGGTGCCTGCGGGGCAGATCGTCGACCAGAACCCGGCGGCGGGGACCGAGGGCCACCGTGGCGACACCATCGCGGTCAACGTCTCCAAGGGCCCGGAGAACGTCGAGATGCCCAACGTGGTCAGCAAGCAGTTCGACGCCGCCAAGGCCCAGCTCGAGAAGCTGGGGCTGACCGTCAAGCGCGAGAACGTGCTCGGTGGCTTCTTCGGCACCGTCCGCGAGCAGAGCGCGCCCGCCGGTCAGCCCGTGAAGGTGGGCACCGAGATCGTCCTGACCGTCGTCTGAGACGACGCGGCCCGACACCGCACGCAGCGGGACCGGGCACGCCATCCACGACTCAGGACGCGCGGAGCAGCTCCACCACCTGGAACGCCATCTCCAGCGACTGCTGGTGGTTCAGGCGCGGGTCGACGAGCGTCTCGTACCGGCGCGCCAGGCCCTCGTCGTCGATCTCCTCGGACCCGCCCAGCACCTCGGTGACGTCGTCGCCGGTGAGCTCGATGTGCAGCCCGCCGGGCACGGTGCCGAGGCCGCGGTGCACCTCGAAGAAGCCGGCCACCTCGTCCATGACGTCGGAGAACCGGCGCGTCTTGTAGCCGGAGGCCGACGTGATCCCGTTGCCGTGCATCGGGTCGCAGACCCAGGTCACCGGACGACCGTCGGCGGTCACCTTCTCCACCAGCGCGGGCAGCAGGTCACGGACCTTGCCGGCCCCCATGCGGGTGATGAACGTGATCCGACCAGGCTCGCCCTGCGGGTTCAGCTTGTCGATGAGCGCGAGCGCGTCGTCGCCGGTGGTCGTCGGTCCCAGCTTGATGCCCAGCGGGTTCTGCACGCGGGAGAAGTAGTCCACGTGCGCGCCGCCCAGCTGCCGGGTGCGCTCACCGATCCACACGAAGTGCGCGGAGCAGTCGTAGGGCAGCCCGGTGCGCGAGTCGATCCGCGTGAGCGGGCGCTCGTAGTCGAGCAGCAGGCCCTCGTGGCTGGAGAAGAAGTCGACGGACCGCAGGGCGTCGAAGTCGGCACCGCAGGCCGCCATGAACCGGATGGCCCGGTCGATCTCCGCCGCGATCTCCTCGTAGCGCGAGTACGACGGGTTGGTCATGAAGCCGCGGTTCCACTCGTGCACGCGCAGCAGCGACGCGAAGCCGCCGGTGGTGAACGCGCGGATGAGGTTCAGCGTCGACGCGGACGTGTGGTACGCCTCGAGCAGGCGCTGCGGGTCCGGGGTGCGGGCCTCGAGCGTGAACTCGTGGTCGTTGATGATGTCCCCACGGAAGGCCGGCAGCGTGACGCCGTCCCGGGTCTCCGAGTCCGAGCTGCGGGGCTTGGCGTACTGCCCGGCCATCCGGCCCATCTTGATGACCGGCAGGCTGGCGCCGTACGTGAGCACGACGGCCATCTGCAGGATCGTCTTGATCTTGTTGCGGATGTTGTCCGCCGTCGCGGTGCTGAACGTCTCCGCGCAGTCACCGCCCTGGAGCAGGAACGCCTCGCCACGGCCGGCCGCCGCGAGCTGTGCCCGCAGGTGGTCGGCCTCACCCGCGAAGACGAGCGGCGGCAGAGTGGACAGTCGGGCGGTGACCGCGTCGAGAGCGGCAGCGTCCGGCCACTGGGGCTGCTGGAGCGCCCCCATGGACCGCCAGGCCTCGAGCCCCGCGACGATCTGCGGGTCCGCCTCGACGCTCACGAGTGGCTCGCAGGGACCAAGGGCTGGCCGATGTCCTCGAGCAGGGCGCCGAACCAGGGCTGCGACACGTCGAACGCCTTGCCGCCGGCGATGCGGGGGAACTCGATGGCGCGCAGCACGTCACCCTGCTCCTCGTCGTGACCGATGACGCCGGACTCGCCGCGCAGCGCGGACTCCACGGCCAGGTCCGTCATGGACTTGATCAGGCGCAGGTCCTCGGCGTTCGCCGCGGCGGCGCGCGAGTAGTAGCCGGACTTCTGCACCATGGTCTTCTCGGCGCCCAGCTTCTCGCCGAACTGCTTGGCGAACCACTGGCCCGGGTTGACGGTGTCGAGCTTGACGTGACCGAACGGGTCGCGCTCGACCGGCGTGCCGGCCGCCTCGAGCTGCTCGACGATCTCGTGCATGCCGGCGCCCTCGGACAGGAAGATGTTGACGTTGCCCTGCTCGTCCATGATCGCCTTGAGGCGCGCGGCCTCGGCGTCGATGTCCAGCGCCAGCTCGGGCACGAAGACGGCGTGGATGTCCCAGCGCTCGCGCGTGAGGCCGATGCCGGGCACCCACTCCTGCGTGTCGAGCCACTTGCGGTACTCGGCCGCGGCTGCAGCGGTGAGCCACCCGCAGTGCCGGCCCATGACCTCGTGCACGATGAGCATGCGCGGGCCCGAGCGGTGCTCGCCGATGATGTTGGCCGCGAACCCGGCGGCCTCCTCGGCGGCGGTCCAGGCCCCGAGCGACTGCTTGATGGGCACCACGTCGTTGTCGATCGTCTTGGGCAGGCCGACGACGGTCAGGTCGTAGTCGTTCTCGTGCAGGTACGCGGCAAGGTCGGCAGCCGTCGTGTTGGTGTCGTCGCCACCGATGGTGTGCAGCACGTCGACGCCGTCGGCCTTGAGCTGCTCGGCCGCCACCTGCAGCGGGTCCTGACCCTCCTGGACCAGGCCGCGCTTCACGCAGTCCTTGGCGTTGGTGAGCTTGACCCGCGAGTTGCCGATGGGCGATCCCCCGAAGCGGTGCAGGATGCCGGCCTTCGCGCGCGTCTCGTCGTCGATGACGATCTTGTCGCCGCGCAGGAGGCCGTAGTACCCGTGCTGGTACGCGATGATCTCGATGTCGGGAGCGATCTCCGTGTACCGCTCGATGAGCCCGCCGACGGCGGACGACAGGCACGGGGCGAAGCCACCTGCGGTCAGGAGGGCAACGCGACGAACCGACATGAGACACACCTCTCGTAGACACTCCTCGGCGCGCTCGATCTGTCGGCGCACCACGTTGCCGGCCCTGTGGCCGACCGCGTCATCCTACTGACGTCTCCGGCTCGTCCTGCGGCGGTACCGGCACCTGGACGTCCGGCACGGGGCGTCCGCCGGGTGCGGCCGGCAGGTGGTCCGCGACGTCGCCGGCGACGGCCGGGTGGCCGGTGGCGATGCGCGCCTTCTGGGTGGCCGCGTAGACGTCGACGTACTCCTGGCCGGACAGGCTCATGATCGCGTACATGATCTCGTCGGTGACCGAGCGCAGGATGAACCGGTCGTTCTCCATGCCCTTGTACCGGCTGAAGTCGAGCGGCTCACCGATGACGGTGCCGATGCGCATGACCTTCGGGACGCGTCGCCCGGGGGGCTGCGCCTCGTCGGTGCCGACCATGGCGACCGGGATCACCGGCGCACCGGACTCCAGCGCCAGCCGCGCGATGCCCGTCTTGCCGCGGTACAGCCGGCCGTCGGGGCTGCGGGTGCCCTCGGGGTAGATGCCGAACAGCTCGCCGTCCGCCAGCCGGCGCAGGCCGGTGCGCAGAGCGGCCTCGCTCGCCTTGCCGCCGCCGCGGTCGACCGGGATGGTGCCGACGCCGCGCATGAATCCCGCGGTCAGGCGCCCCTTGACCCCGGCGCCGGTGAAGTACTCCTGCTTGCCGATGAACACGATCTCGCGGTCGAGCACGAGCGGCAGGAAGAACGAGTCGATCACCGCGAGGTGGTTGCTCGCCAGGATCGCGGCACCCTCCTGGGGCACGTTCTCGGCGCCGCGCACCCACGGCCGGTAGACCAGGTGCAGCAGCGGACCGACGAACACCCGCTTCATCAACCAGTAGAACAACAGTTCACCTCTCGACCCGACACATGGACTGTCCGTCCACCCGAGCCCTGTGCTCGTCCCCGAGCGCGGGCGACCCCGACTGCCCGGTCCGACTCTAGAGTGCTCTTATGGCACCTCGCCCCGACGACCCCGACGACGGCGTCCAGCCGCCTGGTCCGGACGTCCCGCCGACCGGACCCGCCGAGCCCGGCGAGGCGCCCGAGGTGCAGCCCGATCATGCCGCACCCGCGCAGCCGACGGACGACGACGTCTGGGCGGCGATCGTCGCGGAGCTGGGCGACCTCGACGGGTTCGACGGCATTCGAGAGCAGGAGGAGCCGGAGGTCGTGCCGCCGGCCGCCGCGAGCGCCGAGCCGAGCGCCGGGCTGGCCTTCCCGGTGGCACCGTGGATCGCCGACCGGCGTGTGGTCCGGCCGGCGCAGGAGCCGTCCGTCGAGCCCGAGCTGACCGGCCGGGACTGGGACGGCACCTCGCAGATCGACGACGCGGAGGCGGCGGTCGACGCCGACGAGCACTTCGTGCCACCGGACCCGGGACCTGTCCTCGGGGGCGACCCGTTGCTCACCATGGCGTGGTTCGCGGCCGCTGGGGTGCCGGTCTTCCTGCTCGTCGTCCTCGTGGCGTGGCGGGACGCTCCCCCGTTGCTGCTCCAGGTCGCGGCGGCCGTCTTCGTGATCGGCGTAGCACTGCTGGTGTGGCGCATGCCGCACCGCAGGGACCCGGACGACGACGACACGGGCGCCGTCGTCTGACGGGAGCCGGCGTACGCGGTGCTCGGCACCCGTCGTCAGATGCGTGCGAGGTCGGCGGCGCCGACCATGCCGGCGTCGTTGCCCATCGACGCCACGACGATCGGGGCCTCGGGGCGGTGCCCCCGGCCGGACAGCTGGGCCGCGAACCCGTTGCGCGCCGAGGCCAGCAGCAGGTCCCCCGCGTCGGCCACGCCGCCCCCGACGACGATGAGCGCGGGGTCGAGCAGCGCGGTCACCGACGCGGCACCCTCGCCGACCCAGCGCCCCAGCTCGGCCAGCAGCTCCATGGCCAGCGGGTCGCCCTCCTGCGCCGCCTGCGTGACCTGCGGGCCGGTCAGCTTGTCGGCGTCACCGCCGGCGAGCTCGAGCAGCCGGGCTGCGCGCTCGGGCTGGATGATCACGGTGGCCTGGGCGTCGCGCACCAGCGCGCTGCCGGAGGCGTACTGCTCCCAGCACCCCTCGTGGCCGCAGCCGCAGTAGTGACCGCCGGGCACCACGCGCATGTGCCCGATCTCGGCCGCGACGCCCCACGCACCGCGCACGAGCTTGCCGTTGGACACCACGGCTCCCCCGAGACCGGTGCCGACGGTCAGCATGAGCATGTCGTCGACGTCGCGGGCCGCGCCGAACCGGAACTCGGCCCAGCCGGCCGCGTTGGCGTCGTTCTCGACGACGATCACGACCTTGTCGTCCTGCAGGATCGACTGGACCTTCTGGCGCAGCGGGTAGTCGCGCCACGCGATGTTCGGCGCGAAGAGCACGGAGGACCGGTCCGCGGAGACGAAGCCCGCGGCGGCCACGCCGACGGCGCTCACCTCGTACGAGCCGCTGAGCTCGAGATAGACCTCCGCGATCGCCCGGTCGATGCCCGCGACGTCGTCGGGGGACGTCTCGCGGCGCGTCTTGGCAAGGATCGTGCCGTCCTCGTCGACGACGCCCGCCGCGATCTTCGTCCCGCCGATGTCCACACCGATGGCGTGCATGTTCGTGTGTGCTCCTACGCGCTCGTACCGTGCTCGCGACCGTCCGGTGCGGGCTCCCACGCTATCCGCCTGCGCCGCCCCGGGCTCACGAGTCCAGGGACGCGGAGGTCGGGTCCGCCGCAGAGCGTACCCATTCGGGCCCTGCCCCAGGTGGGCCCCACGTCCCGTATCCTCAGGGCACACTTCGCCCCCCTGTCACTGGAGCCAGCATGGACGAGTTCCACATCCCGTTGCGCGTCGAGGTCGACTCCTCGAAGAACCTCAACGACCTCTTGGCCGAGCGCGTCGTCGGCACCCCCGACCGCGTGGTCGTCGAGCACAAGACCCAGCAGGACGGTCCGTGGATCCCGCTGACCGCGCGGGAGTTCGACGCCGAGATCGTGGCCGTCGCCAAGGGGCTCGCGGCGCGGGGCGTCCAGCCCGGTGACCACGTCGGGATCATGTCCCGGACGCGCTACGAGTGGTCGCTGCTCGACTGGGCCGTCTGGGCGGCGGGCGCGATCCCGGTCCCCCTGTACGAGACCTCGTCCGCCGAGCAGGTCCTGTGGATCCTCACCGACGCCGACGTCTCGCTGCTCGTGGTCGAGACGGCCGCGCACGCCGCGGTCGTCGACGAGGTGCGCGCCGCGGCCCCGAGCCTGCGCGAGGTGCTGGTCCTGGACGACGGCGCCATCGACACGATCGTCACCAGCGGTGTCAGCACGCCGGACGACGAGATCGCCCGTCGGCGGGGCCTCGCGGTGCTCGACGACGTCGCCACCGTCATCTACACCTCGGGCACCACCGGCCGGCCGAAGGGCGTCGAGCTCACGCACGGCAACTTCTACCTGCTCACCGTGAACGCGGTCGCGGACATCCACGAGGTGTTCAGCGAGGAGGGCCCGCGCACCCTGCTGTTCATGCCGCTCGCGCACGTCTTCGCCCGGTTCATCGAGGTGCTGTGCATCCCGGCCGGCGCCGTCCTCGGTCACAGCCCGAGCACGGTCACCCTGCTCGAGGACCTCGCCTCCTTCCGGCCGACGTTCATCCTCGCGGTCCCCCGCGTGTTCGAGAAGGTCTACAACTCGGCCGAGCAGAAGGCCGCCGCGTCCGGCAAGGGCTCGATCTTCCAGCGGGCGGCCAAGACGTCGATCGTCTACTCGCGCGCGCTGGACAACCCGCGCGGGCCGAGCCCGTGGTTGCGCCTGCAGCACAAGGTGGCGGACGTCCTCGTCCTGCACCGCCTGCGCAACGCCCTCGGCGGTCAGGCGCGGTGGGCCGTCTCGGGCGGTGCCCCGCTCGGTGAGCGTCTCGGCCACTTCTACCGCGGCCTCGGCCTCAACGTGCTCGAGGGTTACGGGCTGACCGAGACCACGGCGCCCGCGACCGTGAACCGTCCCGGCCGCGGTACGAAGATCGGCACCGTCGGTCTGCCCCTCTCGGGCAGCGGCGTCCGGATCGCCGCGGACGGCGAGGTCGAGCTCCAGGGCATCCAGGTGTTCCGCGGCTACCACAACAACGAGGCGGCCACCGCGGAGGCCATGCACGACGGCTGGTTCCGCACCGGCGATCTCGGCTCCCTGGACGATGAGGGGTACCTGAGGATCACCGGGCGCAAGAAGGAGATCATCGTCACGGCCGGCGGGAAGAACGTGGCGCCCGCGGTGCTCGAGGACCGCATCCGTGCGCACCCGCTCATCAGCCAGGTCGTCGTCGTCGGCGACCAGCGCCCCTTCATCGGCGCGCTCATCACCCTCGACCCCGAGGGCGTCCCCGGCTGGCTGTCCGCCCACGGCAAGCCGGCGATGACGCTCGCGGAGGCGGCCAAGGACGCCGACGTCCTGGCGTCGCTGGACAAGGCGGTCGAGAAGGCGAACAAGGCTGTGTCCCGCGCGGAGTCGGTGCGCAAGTACCGGATCCTGGAGTCGGACCTGACCATCGCCAACGGCTACCTCACGCCAAAGCTGAGCATCCGTCGCAACGAGGTGCTCAAGGACTACGCGGGCGAGATCGACGCGCTCTACGAGGGACCCGCGCAGGACTGACGCTCACACCGCGCGCACCAGACGCAGGGGCGGGACGAGACCCGATGCCGCGAGCACGCCGATGGCGTGCTGCTCCGCCGCATCGAGCTCGACCGCCCCTGCGGCTGTCCCGGCCGCACTGACCGGCACAGGCTCCGGGGCGGGCGCCCGCACCGGGATCGTCAGGAACGTCACGACGCAGTCCGCGCAGGCAGCCCCGCGCTGGGTGCAGGTGTGGCAGTCGATGATCATGTCGCGGACGCTAGCGACGGCCACCCACACCCGGTTCCTCAGGCGTGCTGCAGGCGCGCGACGAGCGTGCTGGACGGCACGACCCACGCCCCGGTGGCCTCCACGTCGCGCGCGACCTCCTGGTCGCTGGTGACGACGACGAGCACCCGGCCCGGCGGCTCCGCGTCGACGAGCCGTCGGATGAGGTCGTCGGCGATCTCCCCCACGGCGAACAGGACGCGCACGCCGCGCGCGTACCCCCCGGGCGGGTGCTGCTGGCCCTCCTGCCCGTCGAAGCAGCACGTGACCTCGGCACCCGACCGGGCGGCGAGACCGGCCAGCCCGTCCACGAGCCGGCGACGCTGGTCCGCCAGGGACAGCTCGGGAAACCCGGACTTGGTCACGTTGTAGCCGTCGACCACCAGGTGCGCCCACGGCTGGCGCAGCAGCTCGTCCAGGAGCAGCGGGTCGCTGACGGACCGCCCCCGCGAGCTGGGCCGCGCGGGCGCACGGTCCGCGGTCGGTCCCACGAGGTCGGCCGGCAGGTCGGCGACGGGCGGCAGGGCGAGCTCGGAGCGCAGGCCGCTGGCGGCGTCGACGATGGTGTCGAGGAGCAGACGGACGCGGGCGTCGGCGAGCTTGCGCGCGGCCCGCAGCTCGGCGCGGGCGGAGGTGCGCTCGGCCTGTGCGGACCGTCGCTCGTCGAGGGCCTGGCGCAGGTCGTCGCC